>JAFSTJ010000147.1 GCA_017450525.1 Victivallales bacterium
CGAGCTGAACCTTGACGATTACGAGGAGAGCCACGCCTTCGGCGAAATCTACGAGACGATTCTCCGCGAGTTGCAGAGCGCGGGCTCCGCTGGCGAGTTCTACACCCCACGCGCCGTGACGGACTTTATGGCGCAGATGATCAAGCCCCGCATCGGCGAGAAGATGGCAGACTTCGCGTGCGGGACCGGCGGATTCCTCATCAGCTGGCTCAAGGAGCTTGAGAAGCAGAAGACACGTCCTGAGGATGTGCCGCTCTACGCAGATTCCATCTACGGCATAGAGAAGAAGCCGTTCCCGTACATGCTCTGCATTACCAACATGCTCCTGCACGATGTGGACGTGCCGCGCATCTACCACGACAACTCGTTGCTGAAGAATGTTCTGGACTACACGGATGCCGACCGTTATGACGTGATTCTTATGAATCCCCCGTATGGAGGAAGCGAGAAGAAGGAAGTCCAGAACCATTTTCCCGATGACCTTGCCAGCAGCGAGACCGCCGACCTCTTCATGGCCGTCATCATGTACCGCCTGAAGCAGAATGGCCGCTGCGCGGTCGTCCTGCCGGACGGTTTCATGTTCGGCACGGACGGCGCAAAGTTCAATCTCAAGAAGAAGCTGCTGTCGGAATTCAACCTGCACACGGTCGTCAGGCTGCCGCACAGCGTCTTCGCACCGTACACATCCATCACGACCAATCTGCTGTTCTTCGACCATACGGGGCCGACGAAGGAGACATGGTTCTACCGCCTGGACATGCCCGAAGGCTACAAGCATTTCTCAAAGACCAAGCCGATGAGGCTGGAGCATTTCGCCCCTGTCGTCGAATGGTGGAATGACCGAAAGGAGCTGTCGCTGGACGGAGCGGACAAGGCGCGCCGATTCACGGCGAAGGAACTTGCTGAGAGGAATTACGATCTCGACCTCTGCGGCTTCCCGCACGAGGAGGAGGAGATTCTTCCGCCAGCCGACCTCATCCGACAGTACCAGGAGAAGCGCGCGACCCTCAACGCGGACATCGACCGAATCCTTGCACAAATCACCGAAATTCTTGGCATCGACTTGGAGGAGAACAAGCAGTGAATTTTCCAGTCAGCGTCTGGAAAATCCGATAGCCTTGGCTATCGGATTGCCGCCAAATCGGCAGCCGTGGCTGCCGAATCCCCGGCAATATTGAAAAAGAGCGAATCATGGATACGAAACCAATCATACAGGACATCTCCTCATTGCTACAGGAGATTCGTGGAATCATGCAGCAGGCGCACCATAATGTTGCTGCACAAGTCAATCTTGAACTGCTTCATACATATTGGAACATAGGTCGCGCGATTATTGAGTTTGAGCAAAAGATGAATGTCCGGGCCGAGTATGGCGCGGAAACACTGACGCTTCTGTCGAAAAAATTGACAAGTGAGTTCGGACGCGGTTTTTCCAAAAGCAACCTCTACAATATGAGGCAGTTCTATGTTATCCACCAAAAATTCCAGACAGTGTCTGGAAAATTGAGCTGGTCCCATGAATGCGAGTTGTTGGGCATATCTGACGCTGAAAAACGGAACTTTTATGAAAAGGAAGCCATCCAGGCAAAATGGTCGTTCCGCGAACTCAAGCGTCAAATCGCCTCTTCACTCTTTGAACGTCTGCTTCTCTCTGGAGGAGATGACAGCAAACGTCGGGTGGCGGAACTGGCCGCAAAGGGGAACGAGGTTGCAAAGCCGGCTGACCTCATTCGCGACCCATACGTGTTTGAATTCCTTGGAATTCCAGAGCAAAAGCCTCTGATGGAAAGTGATTTGGAAAAAGCCTTGGTTCAGCATATAGAAAAGTTCCTGCTTGAACTGGGGCGTGGCTTCATGTTTGTCGGAACACAGCAGAGAGTCACGCTGAACAATACCCATTATTATGTAGACATGGTTTTCTACAACAAAATATTGCGAGCATACGTCCTGATAGAATTGAAGACTGAAAAACTGATGCCCGAGGCCGTAGGTCAGTTGAACATGTATCTGAACTACTACGCCAGTGAAGTAAATGACCCCGATGACAATCCACCCATTGGAATCATTCTATGCACGGACAAGGACCGCATTGCGGCTGAATATGCCCTTGGTGGCCTTTCCAACAAGATTTTCGCCTCCCGCTATGTTCTTTACATCCCCAATCGCGAACAGTTGATTGCCCAAGTCGAGGCGGTCTTGAATCAAAAGGAAAACGACAAATGACGGGCCAGCAACTGAAAAACTCCATTCTCCAAATGGCGGTCCGGGGAAAACTTGTCCCACAAGACCCAAATGACGAGCCTGCCAGTGTCCTTCTGGAGCGTATCCTCAAGGAGAAAGAACGCCTGGTCAGGGAAAAGAAAATCAAGCCGGAAAAGAATCCGTCCGTCATCTTTCGCGGTGCCGATAACCTGCCTTATGAGAAACGGGGCAAGGAAGTCCGCTGCATCGCCGACGAAATCCCCTTCGAGATCCCAGACTCATGGGAGTGGGCGAGGCTGGGGAGCATAACTTACAATCATGGGCAAAAGATTCCAGATACTCAGTTTTGCTACATAGACATTGGCTCAATTGATAATGTGCATCAAAGACTTAATGAAAAAGAGACTGTCTTGCAGGCATCAGAAGCACCATCTCGAGCGCGTCGAATAATTGAAAAGGGAGATGTATTGTATTCGACAGTAAGACCTTATCTCCATAATATGTGCATAGTTGATAAGGATTTTACATATCCCCCTATTGCAAGTACTGGTTTTGCCGTATTTACATGCCATAAAGACTATTCAAATGAATTTCTTTTTTATTATCTCCTTTCTCCTGATTTTGACCGATATGCTAATGACACAGAGAATTCCAAAGGGGTTGCTTATCCTGCAATTAATGATGAACGACTATCTAATGCACTTGTTCCAATTCCCCCTCTGCAAGAGCAACAAAGAATCGTTGCCATAATTGAACAAGTCGTCCCATTCATGGAGCATTACGGCATTAAGGAGAAAGAACTCAACGAACTCAACGCCTCTCTTCCCACCATTCTCAAGAAGTCCATCCTGCAGGAGGCAATCCAGGGGAAACTGGTTCCTCAAGACTCGACCGACGAGCCCGCTAGCATCCTTCTGGAGCGAATCCGCAAGGAGAAGACGCGTCTGTTCAAGGAAGGCAAGCTGAAGCCAGACAAGCATGAGTCCGTCATTTTCAGAAGGGATAATTCCCATTATGAAAAGCGGGATGGCAAAGAGACGTGTATTGATGATGAGATTCCTTTTGAAATTCCAGCGTCGTGGTCTTGGGTGCGGCTACGGACCTTACTCTCCAAAGCATCGACAGGGCCTTTTGGCAGTATGTTGCATAAGAGCGATTATGTGGAACAGGGCACTCCACTTGTCAACCCAGCCAATATTCACGACGGTGAGATTACTATCGATGGAATCAAGCGCGTAGCCGCTCCAACTGCGACAAGATTGAGTGCATATTTGCTGGATGTTGGTGATGTCATTATTGGAAGGAGAGGAGAACTGGGAAGAAGTGCGGTAATACACAGTGAACATATAGGTTGGCTGTGCGGAACTGGTTGTTTTTTCGTCACTCCAAGGCATGGCTTCTTGCCAGAATACCTTGTCTTCCTATTGGCATCGCCTTATATTCGGGACACATTGATGTCTGCATCTGTTGGAACGACGATGAATAACCTTAATCACGATATTTTGAAGCAACTTCTCATCCCTTTGCCTCCTGAAAAAGAGCAAAGAAAAATACTTCGACAGTATGAAAAGACTTGTGCCTTCCTGAGTTGGTAAAGTTCCCATTATGAGAAGTTGGATGGCAAGGAACGTTGCATCGACGACGAAATCCCCTTTGAGATTCCTGAAAACTGGGCATGGGCCAGGCTGAATAGCCTATGTTTCTCAATAGCTGACGGAGACCATCAACC
>JAFSTJ010000148.1 GCA_017450525.1 Victivallales bacterium
GGCTGGTATCGTAGTAGTCGGGTAGGCCTTTGCCAGGCATGCCTGGCAAACCAAGGAATTCCCATGCGGAGGAAGCAGCTTCCACGGCAAGATATTCGCCTTCAGTATCCATCCAGTCGTTGGGGCCGAAGCCTTCCACCAGCACACGGCGCGGCGCGATGGCAGCCAATAGCAGATGCTGGTCGAATGTCAGCAGTTCTGGTGGATTAGGTGCGTATTTCGCGTATGCCTTGCAGTACCAGTGTGTGAACATACGAACTTCCGTGCCGATACACTCGCCAAAATCCCGCTTTGCAATGCAGACACCGCCGCCACCGCATTGGTTGGGTACGCAAACGGCGAAGCGTTCGTCTCTTGCCGCCGCTAGGAACGCGGCTTTGCCTAGCCTGGAGCAGCCAGTGACAACATTGCGCTTTGCATCCAATTCGGGTATGCGCTCGGCAAGATCTAGACCCCGTGAAAGCGCCCAGGCCCAGGCACCGATGGCGGTGGTGTTGTCATCACGTGTTTCATCACGTTTGCCCCACAGCGAAAATACGCCTGTATACGGGAATGTTGCCTGGCTGAAGGCAGGATTGGCCTCGTTCCAATCGGGGTCTGGGGACACCTCGCAGTAGCAGGCGGTCAGTACCGCATAGCCACGGGCGATTATCATGCCTATCGGGAATGAGAAGGCGCTGTTCTGGTCCTGGAATTCGTGTCCCCTGGCACTATCAAGCACCCTGTTGTTCTCCACATTAGCTCCGTTTCTGCTCCAGGCAGTCATTGGCGGCACTTCCACATCAGGCGTCAGTTCGAAGTTGCCCCTGTAGTTCAGGAAGATTATTACAGGAACGGGGCCTTTTGCGTGTCGCGGGCGATACAGCAGCCAGTTTATGCAGGGGCCGCTTTTGTCCTCCTTGAAATACATTTTGTATTGGCTTCTTACAGCAAAGCCTGCCAGTGCCACGCCTTCCTCCCAGCATTCTGTAATCGATGTGGCTGGCGTGGGAGGTTCCTGCCCATACATCTCCTTTGCAAATACATCCAGTATTTCGCGGCGCCTTCGCGGCCAGTCCTCGGGTCCTTTCAGTTTACTTCCGTCAAAGAATATCAGTGGGTCCTCCAGCGTGTAGGGTGCAATTTTGCTTGCATCGTAATTTGGCTGGTCGTAGTCTGGTCTGATGGGATTGCAGTTCATGTTGTTGTCACTCAATTGAATTTTCCTGTGCCATTGGGCAAGTTTATGGATTTGAATGATGCCAATATACAAAAACAGGTGTCTTTTTCAATGGTGAATTGTTTTGAAAATGCGGAATTGCCTGCATATTATCCATACGAGGAAGAATGACATGGAAAGGATTGAAGATCTGGTGTTGATAATTGTCGCGGCTGGCACGTCGGAAAGGTTTGGCGGCAGGGAAAAGCAGCTGGAGTTGCTGGGTGGATTGCCTGTATTTCTCCATTCGGTGAAGAACCTTTCGCCTTTGGCAGGAGCATGCGTCATCGCAGTCCCTCAAGGCAAGCTTGCGCATTACAGGGATGTTGCCGTTAAATATGGATTTGCATCAGACAAACTGCATTTTGTGGAGGGGGGAAGCAGTAGAACTGCCTCTGTGCACAATGCCTTGGCAAAGGCGGCTTCTCTGTTACAGGATGGTATAGTTGCCATTCATGATGCGGCAAGGCCCTTGGCCAGCCAGGAAATGCTGCGGTGTCTTGTAAAGACTGCACGTGATTTTGGCGGCGCCGCGCCAGGAAAAGAAGTCAGTGACACCATGCTACGCACTGATGAAAACGACAATATTGCGGAATACATCCCAAGGACGGGAATATGGCATGTGGCAACGCCACAGGTATTCAGATTGCAGGAGTTGCTCAATGCATACAATGCCGTGCAGAACCAAGCTTTCACAGACGATACTCAGGTCTTTCTGCATAATGGGGGCAAGGTGCGTATGCTGCAGGAAAATGCCTGCAATATAAAGATAACGTATCAAGAAGACCTGGAACTGTGCCGCAGCCTTCTGCCTTAAGCAACTTGAGTGGTCCCCGCCTCGGGGACCACATTTTACGCCCGCCTCGGGGACTTGAAACTATGGCGTTGAGAAGTATATGGACTGCCTCTTGCCGCCTTTGTCCAGGGTAGACTCATTGATTGTGACAAATGTGCCCAGTTTGGTCAATTCCCTGTCTGTCATCAGGAAATCCAGCCTGTTGGCGGTTGCGTTTTTGATTATGAGTTCCTGAAGTATGGCCTGCTTTGCATATTCCACTATCATGATTTTCAGTCCTGTGGATTGTGCTTTCTTGAGATAGCGCAGGCTTTCCCTCATATCGCGGTCGCTGTTGAACTTGTTGCCGTCGGTAAATACATCTTCCGCGCCTATGCCGTCAAGCAGGCGCAGATAAGCATAGTCCACCAGCATTGCAAGTGCGTTTTGCTGGAATATCAGAAATCTTGGGGATGTTCTTCTTGCATACCTGACCAGCGTAGCCACAAAGCGCTTCATGTCTTCCCTATATGGCCTTTGTGTTTCGCGGTTGATGCACATGTCCTTTCCATTCTCGAAGTATTCATAGCCGTCCACGATATCCAGATAGACACCGTCAAAGCCCTGTTGTATGATAGTATCAAGATACTTCATCACGATTTCCTGCCAGCGCTTGTTCCAATAGCGCACGCGGTAGTTGCCTTTCCATTCAGGATTCTCGTCCAGCAGAAAATCAGGACGCTTGCCCTTGAGCCAATCTGCCTTCCAATATGGACGATAGTTCTCTGCTTCGCCAATTGAAAGATATGCCAGGATTTTCCGTTTTTTATCGGCCTTTTTCATTGCGGCTAGCTCTTTGGACTGCCAAATACCATTTTCGCTGCCATCAAATGAATAGTCTATTATGACGAAATCCCTCCCGCTTTCATTGATCTTCTTGATGAAGTCCGCCTTGTTCTTGGCAAACTTGTCTGCTTGAAGAATATAGGCAAAGGACGGACCAGCGCATAGCCCTGCTACGCCAATGAAAAATAGGCAAAGTAGCAATTTTACAATTTTCATGGTCGTGTGTGGTTCGTATTTTGTATTCTCCCTAAAGTTCCTTAAGCAGGGCGGGCAGCAATTCACCAGCTTCCAGAGTGGTGATTTTGCGGCCTTTCCTGAAGAGGATGCCCTGTTTGTTGGCGGCGCCAGCGATGCCAATGTCCGCATTGGAGGCCTCGCCAGGGCCATTGACCTCGCAGCCCATGACGGCGATGCTACCGACTTTGAACTTATGCCCAGATGCCTTTAGTTCATCGATTGCCTTCTCCACCGCCGATACCAGCTGCATTAGGTCTATTCTTGTTCGCGCGCAGGTGGGGCATGAGATTATCTCAGGCTCTGCCTTGCGCAATCCAGTCGCCTCCAGGATGCGGAGCGCAGCCTTGATTTCCTCCACTGGCGGTGCAGTCAGGCTGACACGTATTGTGTCACCTATGCCCTCCAGCAGCAAGGCGCCAATGCCAACTGCGGATTTGACAATGCCGCAGGAGACAGGCCCAGCCTCCGTTATGCCCAGATGCAACGGAATATCCGTCTTCTCTGCAAACATGCGGCAGGCGCTTACGGTAGTTCGCACATCCGAGGCCTTCAGGCTTACCTTCAAAGCATGGCAGCCCTCCTCCTCGAACAGACGGACATACTGCAGTGCGCTTTCAACCATCGCCTTGGGTGTGCGCCCATATCTTGCCTTGGCATTCTCTGAAAGGCTGCCCATGTTCACGCCGATGCGTATAGGACGCCCCATCTCTGCTGCCTTGTGCGCAACATCTCGGGCCGCCTTCTCGGAGAGAAGGTTGCCTGGATTGACACGCACACATGCCGCACCGCGTTCCAAGGCACCAATTGCCAATGTGTGGTCAAAATGTATATCCGCCACAATTGGAATTGGGCTTAGCCTGCATATTTCACCAAACGGCGTAAGCGCGTCGTGGTTCTGCACGGCGCAGCGTGCTATTTGGCAGCCTGCTGCGGCAAGCTGGTCAATTTGGTGCAATGTGGCAACGCTGTCAGCAGTATCTGTATTGGTCATCGACTGAATAGAAACAGGAGTCCCCCCGCCGATTTTAACATTGCCTACTAGTATTTGCCTGGTTTTGCGCACACCGACACCTATAAAAGTGCTATATAGTATCCTGTATTTGTAATTTAGCAAGAGGGATGTCGCCAAAAAAATACAATTATTGTAAATTTCGAATACTTACGCTAAAAAGCCCTGCCATTCGCGGCAAATGGCAGGGCTTGAAAATGGCTCCAGCAGCTGGGCTCGAACCAGCGACCAAGTGGTTAACAGCCACCTACTCTACCGCTGAGCTATGCTGGATTGTTGTTCTCTTTTGAAAAACAGCCATAATTTATGACTATTCGTGAAAAAAGCAAACTTGTTATGCCTTTTTTTCCAAAAAAATATGGCAAAAATAATTATTATTCGTATTTTGCAATATCAAAGATATGATGTATATTCACGACCCGTTCACAAAAAACTACGATTTTATTACAATGATGGAAAAGAGCAAAAACAGTTCTATTTTTTTGATACCAATAGTGTTGATATTCCTGTTTGTTGCGGGGGCGGCATTGTGGCATCATTTGAATCTCCGTGAGGTAAACAAGGCTCAGATAGACGCCATAGCGGAGGCCATGGCGGCGAAGCACAATGTCAAACCCGAGCTGGTGAAGGCGATTATCTGGAAGGAGAGCCGCTACCATGTCAAGGCAGTAGGCAAGGCAGGTGAGGTGGGTCTTATGCAGATACATACTTCAGCCGTTCAGGAATGGAGCAACCGCACGAAGAACCCAATGCCCACGAGAACGCAGCTTTTCAATCCAGAGACCAACATTAATATTGGCGCCTGGTATCTTTCCTGGACTGGCAGCCATTGGAAGGGCTACAAATCAGCATTGGTATTGCAGATTTCTGAATACAATGCAGGATATGGCAATGTGACCAAGGGCTGGAAGCCCAAGTCGCCAGATGCCGAGGTCAAACTGGAGCAAATCAATATAACAAGCACCCGTAAATATGTGCACGATGTATTGAAGCGGATGGAGGCCATGTCGGAGAAATGAGCAATCTTATTGGCGCTTCAGATATCATGGGGCGGTTGAATGCCAGGTTGGAACGGCTAGCGGCATTGGAGGCAAACGTGCTGATTGAAGGCGAGACAGGCACTGGCAAGGAATTGGCGGCACGTAGCATCCACGCAAAATCCGCCCGTCGCAAAGGGCCGTTTGTGGCATTGAATTGCGGTGCTCTTCCCAGGACATTGCTGGAGAGCCAGCTTTTCGGCAGTGCAAAGGGCACCTTCACTGGCGCCAGTGAAGACAGGCGTGGCCTCTGCGAAGAGGCAAACAGCGGCATTCTCTTTCTCGATGAAATCGGCGAATTGCCATTGGAGGCTCAGGCGGCACTCCTTCGCTTTCTGGACAGCGGCGAGATAATGCGCCTTGGCGAAAACCGCAGCCGCCGTTGCGACGTTCGCGTCATCGCCGCCACTAACAGGAAACTGCAGTCAATGCTTGAGGCGGGAACATTTCGCCAGGATCTGTACTATAGGCTATCAGTGCTGAAGGTGAGCATGCCGCCTTTAGCCAGCCATATTGAGGACATAGGACAACTGGCAAGGCATTTCCTTTGCCAGATAGGACCTGGCTACCAGCTGTCAGACGAGGCTGTGGACGCTCTTTGCCATCGCCAATGGCCTGGCAACGTGCGGGAACTACGCAATGTGATGTGGCAGGCCGCCGAAATGGCGGAAAACCACCGCATCACCGCAAACTGCATACCTGTGGATTATTGGAATTCAACCCTTACTTCTCCGACGCGTCAATGCACAAACATGACTGAGGCGATTGAACAACTGCAGGACAAAATGATACAGCAGGCATTGCAGGAATGCAAAGGAAATATGTGCTTGGCCGCCAAAAAACTCGGCATCCACCGAAACACACTCCGTAACCTCCTTCAACGCAAAGACGCCTTTTAACGCAGAGGCGCAAAGACGCAGAGACGCAGAGTTTTTTAGAGTTTTATGAGGTAATTGCAAAACTATTGGCGTTGCAAGCCTTTGCCGCTGGCTGAAGCCAGCGGCTCCGATAGTTTGCAGCGTTATGATTTGGCCCTGATGGCGGCGCGGCGTATCTTGCCGTTGACTGTCTTGGGCAATTCGCTTACGAATTCGATGATGCGGGGATACTTGTATGGTGCGGTATGTGTCTTGACATATTCCTTGATCTCAGTGGCGAGTTGATCCGAAGGCTCCTTGCCCTTGACCAATACGACCGTTGCCTTGACGACTTTGCCGCGTGTCGGGTCAGGCACGCCAGTGACCGCGCATTCCAGGATATATGGCAGCTCCATAAGGACGCTCTCCACCTCGAATGGGCCCACCCTGTATCCAGATGTCTTGATTATGTCATCGGCGCGTCCTTGGTACCAGAAGTATCCTTTTTCGTCTTGCCATGCCTGGTCGCCTGTGTGGTAGTAGCCGTCATGCCATGCGGCTTTGGTGTCGTCAGGCGCGTCCATATAGCACTTGAACAGGCCGCAAGGATGGTTGGCATCATCCGCCTTGATGCATATCTCGCCAGTTTCGCCAGTCTTGACTGGCTTGCCTGCCTCGTCCAGCAATATCACATCATATTGCGGATTTGCCTTTCCCATGGAGCCAGGACAGGGCTTCATGTCCGAAAGGGTGCCGATGGTGAGCGTGGTCTCGGTCTGACCGAAACCCTCGTATGGCAGCTGTCCTGAAACACGAGCGAATGCCTCGCTGACTTCGGCAGGCATGGCTTCGCCAGCCGTGGTCACATGCTCCAGCGTGGAGAAGTCATACTGCGCGATGTCTTCCTTGACCATGAATCTGAATATGGTGGGCGGTGCACAGAATGTGGTGATGCCGAATTTCTTGAACATTGGGAGTATCTCGGCGGCATGGAAGCGGTCGAAGTCGTATGTGAATACGCCAGCTTCGCAGAGCCATTGACCGTAGATTTTGCCCCACAGCGCCTTGCCCCAGCCAGTGTCAGCTATGGTGAAATGCAGACCATCTGGGTTTACTTTGTGCCAATGGCGGGCCGTCATGATATGGCCCAGCGGATATGCGTAGTCATGCTCCACCATCTTGGGATAGCCTGTGGTGCCAGAACTGAAGAAGATCAGCATTGGGTCGCTGGTGCGCTGCTCCTCTGCGCGGGGGAAGTCTGGCTTGAAGTTGGGATACAGTTCGTCATAGTTTAGCCATCCATCATGCTTGCCGTTGACGACGAACTTCAGCCTCATTCCATTGTAGTCTGCGCCGTCGATCTCGTTGCAGATATTGCCGTCCGCCGATGCGAAGATGTACTTGATGTTGGCTTTTTTGAAGCGGTATTCGAAGTCATGGGCGGTCATCTGGCAGGAGGCGGGAACCGCGACGGCGCCCAGGATATGCAGGGCATTCAGCACATACCAGAACTGATAATGCCTCTTCAGCACCAGCATGACTCTGTCCCCTCTGCGCACGCCCATGGAATGCAGCAGATTGGCGGTACGCATTGCGTTGTCGCTGATTTCGCGGAATGTGAAGTCATGGAGCTCCTGGTTCTTGGAGAGCCAGCGCATGGCTATCTTATCGGGGCACTGGTCAGCCAGGCGCTTCAACACGTCATACGCGAAGTTGAAGTTGTCTGGCACCTTGAAGCTGACTTTCTTCAGTGTGCTGTCCTCATTCCATTCTTCGTCCATGTATTCCTGATACAGCAGATGCCTTTGCGCGGCCTTGTTGGTGTCGGGAGCCTTCTTTGGTTCCATAGCGAACCTATCGGGCTTGCTGGCATCGTCGTTCTTGCCGTGCATCACTATGGAGAGGAACTTGCAGCCTTCTGGGCTTATGGCAGTCATGGCATGTGGGTCCCTGCCGTCGAAATATATGCTGTCTCCCTGGTTGAGGATTTCTTCCTTGCCATCAAGGAACACCTTCAGCGTGCCTGAGATTATAAGGTCGAATTCCTGGCCATTGTGCTCGGAATACTGGATAAGTTGGTCTTGTTTGCCGCAGGGAGCGGTGACGATGAAGGGTTCGCCTGTGCGCTCCTTCATGCGTATTGCCTGGTGCAGATAGGAGAAGCCAGGTCTGCGTACAAAGGGGAAGCCCTCGCCATCCCTAGTGACTGTGTAGTGGGCGAGATTAGATTCCTCGCCACTGATAACCGAGGACACATCCAGCCCAAAATACTCAGCAACATTGTAGTAGAACGAGAAGGGGGCCTGCTTTGTGCCGTCTTCGTAGGTCTGGTAGTTCTCTACCGTCACGCCCAGGATTTCCGCCATCTGCTGCACGGTCAATCCTTTCTGCGTACGCAATTCGCGAACCCTCATTGCGATTTGTTCATTCTTTTCCATTGTGATTCAATCCTTTTTGGTTGGTGACTGTTGAATGCACAGGAAAATACGGGGAGCATAAGACGCCTGATACGGGGCATCCTCTGGACCACCCGTATCAGCCCGCACAAGGCACAATCGGGTGGTCTAACTAATTATGATAATAATGAAAGCAAAAACAACGGCAAAAATAGAGGCAACACGGAACGACAGCGCAAATCCTGTGCCGTTCTGCTTAACTTCGTGTGCTTTCGCCTGTGTCATATTCAATCTTTGCTCGTTTGAATGTGCGTAAATTTAGCACAGCATAAAAAAAACGCCAATCGCCTATGCTGATTTTGTAACAGTTGCTGTAGTAGTGATGGCTTTAGCGACGGCGAGGACGCCGTCGCTACTTATACGGCAACTAGTGCGGCGAGGTGCGCTTCGCTAAAGCTGTCGCTACTATTACTTTCCCATGCGCGCGTACATTGTTTGGGATACATCCCCCACCCACCATCCGCGACTAACATAGCCCAGGAAATAAGGGTTTGCAAGGGGGAAATCAAAGATGTCTTCATTACTACACTTTTTAGTAAATTCACTATAAAAACTAAACTTTTCCACCTGTACGGTTGGCGGTGGTAGCCAGCGCGTCTCGCGCTGGAAAGAACCGCTCACTCCGAATGTCGAAATTATTCGTTACTGAGATAGCTAGTGCGTCTTGAGGACGGAAAGACCTGCTTGGCAATTTGCGACAAGCAGTCCATGGCAATTGTAGTGTTTTTCCTCCAGCGCGGGACGCGCTGGCTACCTCCGTATAGGTGGAAACTTTTTTAGGAAAGACAGAACATTTTTAATGTGCTTGAATATCAATAGGTTAAGAATTTCTAACTGTTCAAAAAAAGTGCCCAAATCAAAAAAACTTGCTAGGCGACAAAGCGTTCTATTAAAATTGAAGAAGTCAATGTAGAGTATTTTTGTGTTTTATCTTCAGACTGGCGAATAATGATGATTTTATTATAATTTGGCAATGATGATTTTTGGGACAATAATGCTAGAATATTACCAATAACATAGCCAAAAGGAAAACCAGGAAAATGAAGAGACGCATCGCATTGATTTTGTTTGCAGTCATATCGCTGACTGCACTGGCGGTGGAACCAGATGTCGTGATATCCTTCAACAGAGGTATTCAGGCAGACGTGGGCGGCACGGGAAACGTAGGAACTGTGCTGGAGGGCTTCACTGACCCAATCGGCATGAAGGGAGCCATCTCCCCCATAGGCAAATTCAAGGAGGAGGCGCTTCTGGTTCCCTCGATTGAGGGAAAGGGTGTTCGCATCGGAAAACTTGAAGATGGCAACATATACAAGATAATATACAAACCACTGCCCTCCTTGAGCAGGCTGGCTGGAACAGTGAGCGTATGGGTGCGACTGGATGACTGGAAAGGTTCTGATGGCGAGTACCACACCTTCTTCTCCGCAGAAGGTTCAGGGCATCGCATTTTCCTGTACAAGACGCCAAGCAACGACATGGCGGTGTTCTATGGCGACCTGGCAAAAAAGACGCCTTCCACAGTCGCCAGATTTCCAGTCCGCAATTGGAAAAAGGGTGAATGGCATCACTTGTGCTTCGCATACGATGAAAAGACACTTGAACTTCACATAGACGGCATCTCGCGGGCGCTTGTCCCCATGAATAAGTTGATGCCAGTTGACTTCAACACCATAGTCCTGGGGCAGCACTGGATGGGCAATCCTGGTGTCACAACAATTGACGACTTGCGCATATACAATGGAGTGCGCCTTAATGAGGACGCCATGAAGGCGGAATATGAACGCCTGGCGAAGAACGGCGTCAGCGGCGCACCGCTGGAGTTCTGCGCCGCGCCACGCACGGCGCTTGCAGATGGCGAGGTGAAGGCGAACGAGTACTCCATAAGCGGAAATGGCTTCCGCGCCACCAAGGAGAACTACTACTCATCCTTGCAAAGCACATGGAACCTTGCATACGATGAGCAGAACTTCTACTTGGGTATGATATCGGACAAGGCCACCGCCACAACACAGTCTGGACGGGACAGCACACCTTACACGGATGACAGCGTGGAACTGTACATGACAGATATCTATGGCACGCAGCATGAATACCATTTCATCTTCAATTCAGGTACTGGCTTCTTTGATGCCAAAGACAATGACATCAACTGGAACAGCGAAGGCGTTGTGTTCAACAGCAAGACAATCGGTGGCAAATGGCACTTTGAGGCAGCGATTCCCTGGTCCAACTTTGGGGTGAAGCCAGAGGACGGTAAGGCATTGAGGCTGAATATATGCAGAACATTTGTCGGCGCAGGTGAATTCACGCAGATTTCACCAAGCGGCAGATCATATTCTGACAAGACTCGCTTTGCACAGTTAAAACTGATGAAGAACGCACCGCAAATAGATGTGACGGGCTTCGGGCAGCTTAATGCCGCTCAATTGGACTGTGCGCTCCACATAAAGTCTGAGGAGGATGATGTCATCTCATGGAAGATGGAGGCCATGGACAACTACAAGCCCTTCATTTATTCCAAGGATTTGAAAGTCACCAAAGGCGTGGAATTCACGGAAAAATGTACTAGAACACTGCCAAAGGACAGATTCCTGGACATCACGGTTCTGTCGAAAAAGCATGGCATGCTATATCACAACTCCATAGACTACCACAACGCAATTGCGCTGGTGCACAGTTTCATTTACACAGACATACCCAAGGACAAGCTGGTGTTCGTGTATAGAAACAACTCGCTTGGTTCAGGAAAGCATAAGCTGCACGCCACATTCCTGCGCAAGGACAAAAGCGTGGAATATGAGGAAACTGTGGACATACCCGATGATTCATCGGTCACGCACGGTAAAATTGATGTGTCGAAATTGACGCCTGGCGCGGTCTATGACGTTAAATTCCAGGTGACCGCTCCAGATGGCAAAAAGATTATCGAGGGCCAGGAGGAATACGGCTATTACAAGAATGGCGGTCCCTGGACTGGGACGCAATACGGTATTGAAAATGTTGACGCCACCCTACCCCCATGGCCTCCAGTGAAGGCACTTGGGGACAGCGTTTTCCAATGCTGGGGCCGTGAATGCACATTCGGCGGCGCGGGCATCATCTCCAGCTTCGTCAGCCAGAAGAAAGAATTGCTTACCGCACCAATTGCCCTGATCGCCAACGGCAGCCCCGTCCAATTCAAGGCAAAGTTGGACAGCGTATGCGACGCACGTGCAATCTACACCCTCAAGTCCACAGGCGCTTTGCCAATAGAGGTAAATGTCCGTGCCGAATTTGACGGAATGATGTATTTTGAAGTGGAACTTGGCGAGGGTGACTACCAGTCACTTCAACTCAAGGTACCAATGGACAGGGAGCATACAGATGCCTTTGACGACTGCAGCAGCATCTTTGAGAAAATCAGTTTCAGGGACAATCCCAAGGCGCACTACGACATCAACTTCGTTCAGAAGCCATTCTGGTGGTGTGGCGGTGACGAGGTGGGCCTTATGGGCGGCACCCAGAGCAAGCGTGGTTGGCGCATAAAGGACAAGGCTAAGTCCATGTCAATTGACCTGGATGCAAAAACTGCCTTGCTGACGATGAACATGATTGACACGCCAATCAAACTCAATGGGAAGAGGAAACTCACGTTCTACTTGGATGGCACGCCTGTCAAGCCAAAGAGAAAGGGCACGGAGCGAGCACGTGAAAGGCACAATCTCGTGCATGTGGCTGTCTCTGGCAAGTACTTTGGCTACGTGCAGCCAGGATACCTCGACACATTCGCCAACTGGATCAAGAACCGCTTAAGAAGCGACAATCGCGCTGACTTGGACAAGATGCAGTACTTCGCGTATGTCCCGCCAAAGGGCTCATCCGTATTTTCGCCTGGCTGGCACTACTATGCCTCCCTGTGGACGAATCCGCCGCCGCCATTGGGCTCTTTCAGCGTAAATCCTGGAGTATTCCGTCTCCCCTTCAGTTGGACCTGGACTTGCATGAACGAACCTTCCCATTTTGACATGCAGATATCATGCATCCAGACCATACTCACCCCACATGAACTAAATTTCTGCAATGCGGGATTCTATTTTGACTTGTCCTGGCCGCGAGCCTGCGGAAATACGCTGCATGGCTGCGCGTGGACAGATGAGTTCGGGGATATGCAGCAGGACAATGATTTGTACAAACTAAGGGAATACTACATACGCGCATACAGAATGTTGAAGAGGGCACGTCCCGATGCATATTTTTATGCGCATTTGTATATGACAAGGACTCCTGTCGATTCATTCTTTGACCTATGCGTTGCTGGCGAGATGTATGACCGCTACCTTGCGAAGCACGGTGCATACTATGATGTACTGTATCCAGAACTCATGCGTATCGCATACGCATCCCACGTAGGCGAGCATTCCATATCCCTAATACCGCAGTTCCTGCGTGGCCTTCAAGGCTACAATCCAGAAAACATCTCCTCATACAATCCCATGAAGCCCGAATGGGACAAGCCTTTGCGGCACTTCCTGGCATATTTGCAATTGCACAAAATGTATCCTATACTAGATTTCTGGATGCAAAATGAAAAACTGCCGCCCAAAGGCGAAGGCCATGTTGACAAACTATACGATGCATTGGAGACCTTTGGCTGGGAGGATGTGAAATTCTATGGCTACTTCAAGAAGGACAAGCCAGTGGTGTGCATTCCAGAGCATCCAAGGGTGATGTCCTCAGTTTATACTAATGGAAATAAGCTATTTTTGGTGGCGTTGAATGACACTGACCAGGCGCAAAAGGTGCAGGTCAAACTGAATGCCCCGCAGTTGGCATCCTTCAGGAACCTGTCTGGCGCAGATGTGTTCAACAAGAAGAACTACAGACTTGAGAACGGAACTCTCACCTTGGTGCTTGAGGGAAGAGATTCCGCTTTCATCCTTTTCAAGTAAGGAGAACGCAATGTTCAAGCATTTGTTTTTTGATGACACCAGGTTGCTGAAGCGCGAGAATCTGGCACGCGATTACGGGAAACCCGTTTCATGCGGCACATTTATCGATCCCAGAGTATCCTGCGGCTATGCCTGGGCATTTGCCACGCGGGGACCTGATGGACGTTTCTATCTCTTGTATCATGGATATTTGGATGGACAGAAGAAAATAGTGCCAGCCTTGGCTGTAAGCGATGATGGCGTCTCGTTCAAAGCAGCAGAAATCCCCGAGGATGCTTTACCGAAGCAACCAGCATTGCCTAATCAATTGGACATTCCGCTGCCGAACAATTCTGAGATAGCCACTTTGTTTGACGACCCCACGGCCCCTAAGTCAGAACGGTATAAAATACTGCTCTCTGACCATACTGATTTGTACCCGAAAAGATTCATTGATGACTATGTTCTCTCCTCGCCAGACCTGTTCCACTGGACACGTATGGCGGATAGTTGCTGGAACACCAGGGGCACTGAGCCAGTCACAGGATGTTTCCATAACCCAATCTACAAGACAAATGTCGTCCTTACCAGACCCGACTGGGGCCAGCGGCGCTTCGCCATCACGGAGACTGTGGACTGGCACCGATACTCCCCAATGGAACTCTGTATGCAGGCGGATTCGGAGGACTTGCCGCTGGCTGAAATATATGGCATGACGGCATTGGAATTGGATGGCTGGTTCATTGGCTTCCCGCTCATATACACTGGCTTCCCACAATCATTTGAACACAAGTTCCGTGGAGGAACTATGGGCGTGCAATTGGCTTATTCGCTGAATGGGCGGCATTGGCAGCGTTCCCTCCGAAAGTATTTTCTTGGGCCTGAACTCGATGTTGGTGATGGCCTGTGGCAAATGACCTTTCCCACATCCTACTTGAAACAGGAAGACGGCTCATGGCTGATTTATACTGGAAGCAGCCATGCGCCCCATGGCTCTACGCCTGAAGAAATCCTGGGAATGACTGCCGTTAGGATACTCCGCCTCAGAAAAGATGGCTTCATTTGCCTGAAGACGGAAAAGGCCGATGAACCCTCGCTTCTCGCATTGAGGGAGGCAGTCTGGAATGGCGGCGACTTGACGATAAATCTTGTGGCTGAGAATGCGACCTGCGCGATTTATGACACCACTGATGGCGTTCCCACAATGGTGCGCTCTCATGAAGACTGCATCCCATTCAGTGGTGATTCCACAAATTGGACGCCACAGTGGAAAAATGGCAATCTTGACGATTTCAAGAAGAAAACCCTTATAGTGGAAATCGCCATGACCAATGGAAAACTCTTCTCAATTGAGTACGATGCCATCCCATTGATGACCTTGGAGGGAATACGCTATAGGGAATTGGGTATTTTGGAACAGCATCCTGGTTTCTGATTCATTGGAGGACAATAAATGAAAGTCAACAATTTAGAGGCATTCCGCCGCACAATTGCGTCCGGAAAAACTGCGTATGGCATGGTAATCACCATGTTCGACCCAAGCATGACTGAACTTGCCGCTGAAAACGGCATGGATTTCGTTTGGATAGACATGGAACATTCACCAATGGTGATCACAGATGTCCAGAACATGCTTATGGCTGTAAAGGGAACAAATTGCGCGGCGTTTGTGCGTGTGCCGTGGAGCGTTAATTATCTGTTGAAGCCGATACTTGATTTGGGGCCTGCGGGCGTAATCATCCCGATGGTCAACAATGCAGAGATTGCGAGGCAGGCTGTAAGTGCCTGCAGATATCCCGTGCACGGCGGTGAACGTGGTTTTGCGACGCGACGCCAGAATGGATACAATGCCATTTCCATTTCTGAATACGTCGCATTGTCAGAGCATGACCCGATGGTGATTGTTCAGATAGAGCACAAGGAGGCCGTGGAGAACATTGACGATATACTTGCTGTGCCTGGCATTGACAGTGTCTGCATCGGTCCATACGATCTTTCCACTTCATACGGCAAGCCTGGCTGTTTTGACGACCCTGAAATCATCGCCGCAATAGACCACGTTCGAGAAAGGACAAAGGCAGCTGGCGTGATGCTCGGTGGCTTCTGCGGAAATCAGGATTTCTGGCAAAATCGCCCCATGGATTGGAAGGCGATCTTTGATGATGCAGGTTTCTTTGCCGCACAAATACGCAAGCAACTTGCTGAAGTCAGAAAAGATCTTCCATGACAAGAATCTCTGGGAATTAGCCCGCTGCCATACAGATTTACATTGTTAACGTGGGCAGTTCTGCAAGGTATTTCCGCAGTATTTTCTGGGAGAAGCCGTTGTTTTCTATGATTTCCTTGTAGAAATATGCGCTTGACTTAGGCGTGCGCTTGAAGTTCTCGAAATCAACATCCACAAGGCCGAAGCGCGGCAGGAAGCTGCTCCACTCGTAGTTGTCCATCAGTGACCAGTACAGGTATCCGCGCAGATCCACGCCACGCTTCAGCGCGTCATGCAAGGCGGAGAGGTACAGCACGATATAGACGATGCGGAAACGGTCGTCATTGCAGCAACAGCCGTTTTCAGTCATATAGACGGGATAGTCCCTGAAGCGCTCTATCATGGCGGTGCATCCCTCGGGGAAGAATTCCTCAAAGTAGAATGGCTTGTTTATCAAGGGCAGGAATTTGTGGGGGAAACGCGGTGCACGCAAGTTCTTCTTGCGGGCATCCACCAATTCCCTGGTGTATAAGTTCAGCGCCCAGAAATCCACAGCGCCCTTTGCCTCGGGGCAGTCCTCGCCTTCCTCGTGCGGCGCTATGAGTTCACCTGTTCTGATGGCATGCAGAAAGGCGCCATTTGTCTGGAAATCCTTGTATGCCGCCATTGTGTTGTCCAGTTCGTCATAGTACCTGTATGGCCAGTATTGCAATGCCATGTGTGCCGAACTGACTGGCGCCTTGCTAAGCGTCTTGATGAGGCGATAGGTTTCGGCATGAAGCCTAATGAAATTCAGGCCATCTGGCAGCAGCGTGTGCGTCTTTTCGTTCAGCACCAGCCAGAAGTCCACCAGGCCATCGTAACGCTTCACGGCTTTTTCCGCGAAGCGCATGAAATACTTGAAGTTGTCTTTTTTGCTGACGCCGCCTAGTTCCTCGAACCATTGGGGCCATGTGAAATGGGTTAGTGTGACGAATGTCTTTATGCCCAGTTTCTTGTATAGCTGAAGTTCTTGCTCGTAATGCAGGAAGGCATCCTCGTCCCAAGTACCGCAGATTGGCTCCATGCGGCTCCATTCCAGCGACATTCTGTATGCCTGGTGCCCCAGGTCATGTACCATCTGCGCATCCTGCTTGAACAGCTGGTAGTGGTTGCAGGCTTTTCCTGATGGAACGCCATCGAAGTCAGGCTGATGTTCTTCATGCCACCGCTGCGAATTGGTGTTGTCGCCTTCTATCTGGTGACCCGCCGTGGCGCTGCCCCAAAGAAAGCCCTTTGGAAACGTGAAGTCAGGTACGTTAAATACATCATACATATTGCAAACTCCTTACACACATTGCCGCCAAAGACGCCATTTCCGCTAAGGCAACCAGAGGGGGCGCCGCCTCGGCGCCACACTTCATCGCTTGAACTTGTTGATGCAGTCGATATATGCCTCCAATGAGGCGGTGACGATATCCGTGGAAGCGCCGAAACCGTAATATGTGTTGCCTTCGCACTCCAGCAGGATGTGTACCTTTGCGATGTCATCCGAGCCGCTGCTTATTGACTGTATCGTGAATTCCCGTATCGTCATGCTGCGGCGTATTATTCGTTTCAGTGCGCAGACTGCGGCATCCACAGGGCCGTTGCCAGTGGCGGTGGCGTCAAAACGCTCGCCAGAAATGCTCAATTCAAGATAGGCAACTGCCTTCAGGTCCTTGCCGCTGGACACCTGCAGATGCTCCAGCTTTATGGTGTGGTTCTGCTTGTTCTGGACGCCAGCGATAATCAACAGGTCATCGTCCGTAATGTCCTTCTTGCGGTCGGCCAGCTTCAGGAATTTGTCGTATGCGGTGGTGAGTTGCTGCTCGTCCAACGTAACGCCGAGTAGTTGCAGGTGATGGCCCAGTGCGGCGCGACCGCTGCGTGCGGTCAGTACCAGGTTGTTGTCGTCTATGCCCACGTCCCTTGGGTCAATGATTTCGTAGGTGAGTTTGTTCTTCAGGATGCCGTCCTGGTGTATGCCAGAGGAGTGCGCAAATGCGTTACGCCCCACGATTGCCTTGTTTGCCTGTACGGGCATATTCATCAGTTCTGTCACCATTCTGCTGGTGTTGAAGATATTGCGTGTATTGATATTTGTCTGCAATGCAATATCATTGCGGCATTTCACAATCATTGCAATTTCCTCCAGGCTGGCATTGCCTGCACGTTCGCCAATGCCGTTGATGGTGACCTCGACCTGACGTGCCCCATTCATAACGCCAGCCATTGTATTTGCGGTGGCAAGTCCCAGGTCATCATGGCAATGGACGGAGATGATGGTGTTCTCGATGCCACGCACATGGTCACGCAGGTATTTGATTTTCGCACCGAATTCCTCGGGCAGGCAGTATCCTGTTGTATCAGGGATGTTTATGATGGTTGCGCCTGCGGCAATGGCCGCTTCGATGACCTTCGCCAGATATTCATTGTCGGTGCGTCCTGCGTCCTCAGCGTAGAATTCCACCTCGTCCACCAGGTTTCTGGCGAACTTCACCGCCGCCACCGCCTGTTCTATTATGGCCTCCCTGGTGGAGTTGAATTTGTATTTGATGTGCAGATCGCTGGTGCCAATGCCGGTGTGAATGCGCTTGCGCTTCGCGTATTTCAGGGCATCCGCCGCCAATTGAATGTCATTCTCCAATGCACGGGACAAGGCGCATACAGTGGGCCATGTCACAGCCTTGGATATCTCAACCACCGAATGGAAGTCCCCTGGACTGGAGGCGGGGAAACCCGCCTCGATGACATCAACGCCCAACAGCTCCAATTGCTTGGCAATCTTGATTTTCTCCACGGTGTTGAGCTGACAGCCAGGCACCTGCTCTCCGTCCCTCAACGTGGTGTCAAATATGTACAGTTGCTCGCTCATGTTCTTATTTCAGGAAGCCGTTGATGATTTGCTCCTCGGCCTCTTGCTCTGTGAGGCCCAGTGTCATTAATTTAATAAGTTGGTCGCCAGCGATTTTGCCGATTGCGGCCTCGTGGACCAAGGCGGCGTCCACATCGTTCGCCTCAAGACCTGGCACGGCGAGAATCTTGCCTTCGTCCATGATGATGGAATCGCATTCGGTATGGCCAGTGCAGGGGGCGTTGCCCACCAGCTTGGCGTCAAATCTTTGGAATGAATGTTCCTTTGCAACGGAGCGGGACACCACGTCAGCGCTGGAGCCTTCTCCATTCAGATATACTACGTATGTGCTGATTGCCCTCTGCTCGCCATGGGTCATAAGCCTTTCCCGCACAACCAGTTTTGCGTTGGCGGCAAGTTCGGCCTTAGTGGTGCGCTCCGTATCATCCACACCGCGTATCTGCACCATTTCCATTTCCATGCTGCTTCCTTCCTGCTGATATACCTCAGTTACTGGGTTCAGGATGCGCTTGCCCTTTCCATCGCCAGCGCCAACGTGCTTCTCCACGTATTTGACGGAGGCGTTCTTCTCAAGCCAGAAACGGTGAATGCCATCGTGCTGTGAATCCTGCGCGCCGCAATTGTGAATGCCGCAGCCAGCCACGATGACTATTTTGGCGCCCTCTCCGATGTGGAAGTCGTTGTACACAGTCTCCTTCAGGCCGCTTTTTGTCATCACCACTGGGATGTGCACCTTGTCATCAACGGTGCCTGGCTCCACATAGATGTCCAGCCCGCTGCCATTTTCCTTTGGCACGATTTTTATCTTGTCTGTGGACTGCCTGCCAGCGGACTGGCTGTTTGCCCGAACGTTGAAGGCACCGTCCTCCATTTTGCCACCGCCGATGAGTTCGCGGAGCATCTTCAGTTGTGTTTCATCAAGATTCAGCATTGTGCAGCCCCCCACATTCCGCCGCTTTTGCAGCAGCCCATATTTCCCAGCCCAGAGCCTGCCAGGCTAGGCAGGATGAGTTCCCTCGGCCCGAATTTGTCCACCAGGCCCTCCTTAAGCACCACGATTTCATCCGCGATGTTGAGGATGCGCTCCTGGTGCGAGATTATCATTATGGAACTGCCGTGGATGTTCTGTCTCATATTCTGGAACAGCCGTATCAGGTTCTGGAAACTCCACAGATCTATGCCTGCCTCTGGTTCGTCGAATATTGATATTTGCGAGCCTTTTGCAAAAACAGTGGCTATTTCGATGCGTTTAAGTTCGCCGCCAGAAAGGCTGGCATTCACTTCGCGATTCACATAATCCTTCGCGCACAGGCCAACTTCTGAAAGAAAGTCGCAGGCCTCGTGCACGCTGAGTTCCTTGCCAGCGGCCAGCCTCAGCAAATCCAGAACGCGTATCCCCTTGAAGCGCACTGGTTGCTGGAAGGCAAAGCCAATTCCCGCCTTGGCGCGCTCGGTGATACTCTTGTCCGTTATGTCAACGCCATTCAGCAGTATGCGTCCCGATGTGGGCATGGAAATGCCCGCTATAAGACGTGCCAATGTGGACTTTCCACCGCCGTTGGGACCCGTTATGACCGTCAGATGTCCCGCTGGCAGACTTAAGGTCACATCCTTGATAATGGTCTTTTCCTGCCCATTGTCGGACACCTTGAATGATATGTTTTCCAAACTAAGCATTTTCTCGCCTCAATTGTACGGGAATATAACTTAATGTACAACATTTTCCACCAAAACGGTTGAAAAGTGGATAGTGTGTTCCAAGGCAAAGGACAGCGGTTGGATAATCGCTGGATTTCATGTTCTAGGCATTTAACTGTCTATTTTTCAACTGTCAAGGTGTAATATTTTCTATCTTATGACACAAAAGGCGCAGGTACAGCGGGGAAAATCCACAAGTTGAAATCCGTAAAAAGTCCCGTGTGCGCCTACGCCTTTGTGCCTAAAGGATGCAATCTTTTAGGCGTTGTTCTCTTGTTTGGCCTTTTCTTCCTTGGATTTGTATTCCTCCCAATCCTGCACAGCTTTCTTATGGTCTTTCAATGCCACGCAGAACGTATATATGCAGGTGATTACATAATACAAAAACGAGAGTATGAAAAAAGTCACCAGGCAAGCTATGGCCTTGTCCTCGAATGTATTTTCTGCAATGCAGAGCTTGTAAATCAAACTGCCCAGCACGATCAAGTACAAGACATATATGAGAATCATCACAACACCAGCGAAGGGTCTGCCAAGATAGAACATTCCTGCCCCTGGGTATTTGTAGCTCCAGATCAACGCTACTAATGGCTGGCGGTTCAAGCGCCTTTGGAGTTCCACCTCCGTATTCCACTTTTGTGCGACGGTTCCTTCCTGCTTGCGAGCCTTCTTGAATGCCTCTACGGGGTCTTCATATTTGATTGCCATTTAACTTGTTCCTTAACATTAAAAGTGCTTATTTTATGGATGATTGCTCTTTAAGCCAGCGGGCACCTTCCTCTGCATTGTGGAAAATATGAACCTCTGACGGCTTTGGGGAGCAGCAGGGCAGACTTTTGCCCCAAGCTCTCTCGAATATGACATCATATTCATCTGGATGCCCTATACGATGAAGCACAGTGCGCACTACCAGCCTATGGCATGGCGCGCCCATGAAATCCTTGAAAGAGTCGTAATGCAGGGAAGCACTATTGCGTCGATATAGGACATAATAGGTTTTAAGCTTCAGTGGGTAGCTTAAATGCAGTTTTATTGCCGAAACAAGGAGTATGATAAAGGCAATCCCAGGAAACAGGCACCAGACATAATGCCCCCCGCGAAGAAGAAAATATGTGCCTGCCCCGCTCGCAAGTACAAACGCATCCAGAAGAAATGCGTATGTATTGAGAATAATCCAAAGCGGCAGAGCAGGCAACAGATGTTTGGCTATGTCCACTTATTCAATGCTGCTGAAGATTGCATTGGCAATCGAGCTGGCTTCGGCCTCGCCGCCTTTCAGATAGAAACCTATTGAATCGCCGCTATTGGGAGTGACCGTCAAGGCATATTTACGGCAGAGGCCGCATACGCACATGGCCTTGAAGCCATATTGCACGCTTGAAATGCCTGTGAAGGGTATGGACGTGAAATAGGCCCCGCTGGGAATGCACCAGAATGTAAGTGATTTGACTTCCAGCACAACGCGCTTGTTCGTCACAACAAGCTGTCCTTGGGTCCTGGAGCCCGTCAAGAACAAGAGGAACTGGATAATCTTCATAACAAAATTAAGAAGCAGATTGGTGGACGTTGAGAACATCTCGCCTTCCAGAATCGCCTGAATTTCTTCGTCTTGAACAAGCACTAGTGAACTTTTCATTTTTTTCCCTTTTTGTTTTTGTTGTTTATTTACTTTTTTTGGCAAGAAGAATTCTATGCCAAAATTCAATTCCAAATATGATTTCAGGTAGCGTCAATTAATAATGATTGAACGTTATCTGTCAAGATTGTAGAGGGTATTGCAAAACTGGTGTGTCAAGGGCTTACGCACTTGATTTCCATCTTGGACAAGGTCGAGGACGACCTTGCCACACCAAACTTTGCAATATCCCCTATAAAGGAAAAATCAAACCAAAAATGCTTCAACCAGCCTTCGTTTCCTTGAACCGACAGTGATGTATAGCTGCCAAAATTGTCAAAGCACAGCAAAATCCTTCTTCTCCGCATTGCGCTGACGCACCAATGTAGCGGCGGATACGATTTTGGGTTTTCCTGACTTGTCACTTACAACAGCCTTGTACCCTAGTTTAGCCTTGCGCTCCAGCTCCTCGTCTACAGCCTCTTGCAAACAGGCAAGTGCCATTTCCATGTCTTTACTCATTTCTTGCAAGCTCCTTCAGGTGTGAAAATACCTGCTGCTCATAGATGAAATAATCCGTGTCCAACCTTTTCTCGAAAATCGGCCTTATGCGTTCCTGAGAATTGTCAAAGCAGAATGTGCTGTCACAAATCTCCGCATAATCGAACAGGTTCTTCACGGTACGCGGGAAGCGTCTGATGATGGTTTCTTCTGGTACATTGTGTCCTCCTTGTTGAACTCGCAGCGCAACACGTTGTGCGGAGAATTCCGCACTGGGCAGATATAGGAACCATAGAGACACTTGCCAGCCCTGTTTGCGCCACTCCCGTATGCGTGACAGGTACACCCGCCCCGCAAGGGTTGTCTCAAATGCAAATGTCTCCCTATTGTTGATTTTTTGCTCAAGTTCGCAAAGGAACAGCTTGCTTGCCTGGAGCTGGCCTGCCGTGAAATCCAGCGGGGAAATGCCCTTTGCAATTTCATCCGCATTGATGAAATTCTTGCACGAGACTATGCTGGGCAGATACTTCATTGCAAAAGTCGTCTTGCCCGAGCCATTAGGTCCCGCCACAATATGGCAAGTTGGCTGTTCAATCCGCGACATTGTCAAAAAACCTCGTAGAGTATCGCTTAATTTACCCCAAGATGTTCATATTTCAAGAAATATTCTAAAACCTTAGCGGGAAGTACCTCCCCTGACCAGTAATGGGGCACTCCCTCTGGGACAAATGGGACTAATGGGACTAATGGGACGAATGGGAAATTGCATCGCATCTGTCGCATAAGTCGCATCTGTCGCATCTGTCGCAGATGGAGTTGCCCCATTACCACATAAAAATCATAAAAATCAGAAATATGGAATTTCGGTTAGCAAAACGAGTAAAAAGGGGTATATTCTCGCAATTTTAATTTGTTTTTTAAATGACAATGCAAAAAGGAAGGATGGTAGATTTGCTATGAATCCCAATGATGTCACGTTGATAAAGTCGGCGTTCATCCTGCTGTTAGCGGGAATGGGAATGACCTTTGTGTTCCTGATTGTGCAGATATTCTGCACGAAATTGTCCTCTTTGGTGACAAAGAACTTCAATCATCTTGTACCAGAACCCGAGGTCAAGGCCAAGAAGCCCGCCGCAAAGCCTGCTGCAAAGAAAGATGACGACGAGGATGAGATCGTGGCCGCTATTGCTGCTGTATTACATCATAATTCCAGATAAAACACAAGGAGTAACAAAGAATGACACGTAAAATCCGTTTTATGGACACCTCCTTCAGGGATGGTTTCCAGTCGGTAATTGGCGCGCGAGTGATAACTGCGGACTTTCTGCCCGCAGTGCAGGCGGCTGTCGAGGCAGGCTTTACGCACTTGGAAGTAGGCGGTGGCGCACGTTTCCAGAGCCCCTTCTTCTACTGCGGCGAAAATGCATTCGATTCAATGGACACTATCCGCAAGACAGTGGGACCAGATGTGAACCTGCAGACACTTGCGCGCGGCGTCAATGTGGTGGGGCTTTCATCGCAGTCCAGCGACATCATTGATTTGCATGCCAAGATGTTCAAGAAGCACGGCATGACAACCATCCGCAACTTCGACGCTTTGAACGACATCAGGAACATCAGCTACTCTGGCACCTGCATCCACAATGCAGGCCTCAAGCACCAGACCACCATCACAATGATGGGCCTCCCGCCGAACATGGACACAGAGGCGCATTCGCCTAAATTCTACTGCCGCATACTGGAGGACATTTTGGCGTCTGGAATGCCATTCGACTCACTGTGCTTCAAGGATGCATCAGGCACCTGTCCGCCATCCGTTATTAAGGAAACCGTGAAGCGTACCCGCGAGATGCTGGACGCTGCGGGCAAGAAGGACTGCCCCATTGAAATGCATACCCACGACACCGCAGACATGTCAGTCGCCTGCTACATGGCGGCTATTGAGGGCGGCGCCGAAATCATAGACCTTTCCATGCAGCCGATGTCAGGTGGCACTGGCCAGCCGGACATCCTTACCATGTGGCATGCTTTCAAGGGCACGGACTATACGCTGGACATCGATCCAGACAAGATACTCAAGGTTGAGGCAGTGTTCAAGGACTGCATGGCAAAGTATATGATGCCACCAGAGGCAACCGCCACCAACCCGCTCATTACAATGTGCCCCCTGCCTGGTGGCGCATTGACCGCGAATACCCAGATGATGAGAGACAACAAGTGCCTGGACAGGTTCCCCGAAGTGGTCGCCGCCATGCGCGAAGTCGTGGAGAAGGGCGGTTTCGGCACCTCTGTCACCCCAGTCTCGCAGTTCTATTTCCAGCAGGCATTTGCAAACGTGATGCAGGGCCCATGGAAGAAGATTACGCCTGGATACGGCAAGATGGTGCTGGGCTACTTTGGCAAGACGCCAGCAGAACCAGATCCAGAAGTAGTAAAACTGGCTGCGGAGCAGCTGGGCATGGAACCCACAACGGAGAATCCAAGAGACCTGAACGACCGCAATCCCAAGCTGGGACGCAAGCACGCTGAGCAGGTGCTCAAGGAGAACGGCCTGGAAATCACAGACGAGAACGTGATGATCATCGCAACCTGCGATGAGGCTGCAGACCCCAAGGGCCTGAAGTTCCTGAAGGGCGCACGTCCGATGGGATGCCGTTTTGTAACTGACAAGAAAGAAGAAACCAAAGCAAATAAGGAAGGCAATATGAACAATGCAGCAGGATCTTATACAGTAGTGGTCAATGGTAAGAATTATCGCGTGGACGTACTTCCAGCAGGCGCGGCTCCAGTGGTGACAGCGGCACCAGCGGCGGCCCCCGCAGCGGCAGCGGCACCAGCGGCAGGCGGCACTGAAATCAAGGCCCCAATGCCAGGCACTGTGCTCCGCGTTCTGGTGAATGTGGGCGATGCCGTAAAGAAGGGCGATGACATCATCATGATCGAGGCTATGAAGATGGAGCAGTCCATCAAGGCAACAGCGGATGGCAAGGTGTCCGCCATCAATGTGGCGCAGGGCGATACCGTGGAAAGCGACCAGGTCGTGGCTGTTATCTAATCCACAGATTATCACAGATTCTCACGGATTTTTAGACTGTAATAATTAACAAGGAAGACAACCATGAAGAATAGCGTTTCTTTTCTTCTTGTTGCGTTGATGATGTGCTGTTCATTATTCGCCGTGGCGGATGTTGCAGCACCCAACAGCGATGGGAAAACGCTGGAAAAACCTCTTGCAGAAGGGGCATATAACAGCGGTAGCCTGCAGACTATGACGCAGGACAGCGTGTTCCGCGTGGAACAGGAAAACGGCTTGTTGCAAGTCAAATACGTATGGCCGACGCCCGCAGTGGTTTATCAGGTCTCCACACGCGTTGGAATGAACCTGAATCCAGGGCGCACAATGTGCATCCTTAAAATCAAGAAGGGCGATGAAGCAGTCCTCAAGGCAAATGGGCTAGAGAATGATGTGAAGCCACGCAGCAAGGCAGAAGTCAAGGCTGCAATGGGCTGCAATGTGCGTAAGGTCAATATCTCCGCAGGCCAGACCATCTACCAGGGCACAGTCATGTTCGAAATGGTGCCGCAGGTGATCTCACATGATTCGGTCACTCCTGGAAACAATGTGGAAATCAAGCCAACGGAAATGTTCCTGAAGTTGTGGAGGGATACTGGCATATGCGAATTCATCCGTCAGACCCAGTTGGAATGGACTTTGGGTGTGGGACGCATCATTATGATCCTGGTGGGACTGGTGCTGATTTATCTTGCCATTATCAAGGGCTTCGAGCCACTGCTGCTGCTCCCCATCGGATTCGGCGCAGTCATGTCCAACATCCCATTGGCGGGCATTGCCGAGCCAGACGGCATTTTGGGCATGCTCTTCAACGGCGTCAACTGGGGTATCTACCCATTGCTCATTTTCCTGGGCATCGGCGCAATGACGGACTTTGGCCCCCTGATTGCAAATCCAATCACCTGCCTTCTTGGCGGTGCGGCGCAGCTTGGCATATTCGCCGCATTGTTCGGCGCAGTGCTCATCAGTTCACTCACGCCTGACAGCGTTATCAACTTCTCAATCAAGGACGCCGCTTCCATCGGCATCATCGGTGGCGCTGACGGGCCTACCGCCATCTTCCTTTCCAGCCGCCTTTCACCGAATCTGCTGGGGTCCATCGCAGTGGCGGCTTATTCCTATATGGCGCTGGTTCCAATCATCCAGCCGCCCATCATCAAGGCGCTCACCACAAAGCAGGAGCGTGTAATACGCATGAGCCAGTTGCGCAAGGTCAGCAAGCTGGAGAAGATTGTGTTCCCAATCGTAATTACCCTGCTGTGCTGCCTGCTTCTGCCTTCCGCGGCACCGCTGATCTCCATGCTGATGCTTGGCAACCTGCTGAAGGAATCCATGTGCACAGACCGCCTCAGCGACACGGCGCAAAACGCACTCATCAACATCGTCACCATTTTCCTGGGACTGTCTGTGGGCTCTAAGCTCTCTGCGGACAAATTCCTCAACTTCGAGACCTTGGGCATCCTGTTGCTTGGTCTTGTCGCGTTCGCAGTCGGCACCGCTGGCGGTGTGATTATGGGCAAGATCATGTGCAAGCTCTCAGGCGGCAAGATCAACCCAATGATTGGCGCGGCTGGCGTCTCAGCTGTTCCAATGGCGGCCCGCGTCGTCAACAAGATTGGTCTTGAGGAAGATCCACAGAACTTCCTGCTGATGCACGCAATGGGACCCAATGTGTCTGGTGTTATCGGTTCAGCCGTTGCCGCAGGCGTCCTTCTCTGCGCACTTGGCAGCTAATTGCCTAATTGCCTGCGGCTTTTCGCCGCAGGCGTGGAACGGTTTTATGCGCGGCGCGGCAAGCGCCGCGTTTTTTTATTATGCAATACAAATTCAAACTTGGAGCAAGGGCATACATATATCCCCTGGTGGCATTGGCGGTCTGCTTCTTCATGTACATGCATTCCCGCAAGGCGGGACAGGCATACAGGCAGGAACCCAGGCAAGTGCAGAAATCAAGCCTTCCAGCGGGCACGGAACTTTCCGGCGCGGTCGATATGGACTTGCCAGCCCTGTATCTCTTTGGCACTGAACAGGATATTGCCTTTGCCGATGAATTGCGTACTGCATTGTCAGGGCGCTGTTCTGTCTTGCATATCAAGAATGCAGGTGATGATGTTCGTAGCTACTTTGGCGTTTCCCAGTTGCCATGTGCAGTGCTTTTCAATAAGGACAGGGATAAAATAGCGGATTTTGCCCCCTTGCCTTCCAAGGATGAGCTGTTGTCTAAAGTGCAGGATTCTCTGGGTAAATAAGTGGGGATTCACTTGAGGGCCAACGTTCTTTGAAATGCCTAGGGACGATATTTACCAGGGCTAAGATTATTAGTACCAGCATTTAACATATAGAACCTTATATATTGAATGGTGGAACCAGGACCGCTTTTCTTCTCAAGCATCAAAAATTTCCCGTTCCCCCAAGACCATAGAAGTCTCCCAATCCCCCAAGGCGCTAATTAGTGTATTCGCTAGCACCAAAGCGTTTCAATAGGCCTGTTTTGGTGTGCGACCTGCAAGACGATGTCTGGCCTGTCAATGTTCTGGAGGCATTGCTGTGCCCTGTCGAAAGCGATTTTCTCCTTGTTGCACTCTCTGCTGATGTGTGCTAGGATGACGTTCCTAGTGCAGTCGGAAGCCACGTCGGCAAGAAGCTGTGCGCTGGCTTCGTTGCTGAGGTGCCCCTGCCTGCTCATTATTCTCTGCTTGAGATGCCATGGGCGAGATGAAGCGGCCAGCATATCCAGGTCATGGTTGCTTTCCAATACAAGCGCCGTACACTCCCTTAGCTGGTATTCCACCATAGAGCTGGCGTAGCCAATGTCGGTTGCTATGGCGATTTTCCTGTTACCGCAGATGAATGAGAATGCTACGGGGTCCGAGGCGTCATGTGGAATGGAGAATGGGCAAACTGTGATGGAGCCTATGTCAAATGTCCCGCCTGGCGCGAATGTCGCCATTTGGCGCAGGCGCTCGTCTTTGCAGCGCATTTTCTGTGCGCATTTCATGGAGGCGAATATAGGAGCGTCAAGAGTTTTTGCACATACGCGCAGGCCCTTTACATGGTCGTCATGCTCATGGGTGACAAGAATCGCGTTTATGCGCAGTCCTTCCAGGCCAGCCAGTTGCAGGCGTCTTTGGGTTTCCCGTGCGCTGAAGCCAGCGTCCACCATTATTGCCGTGCCGCCGTATTGGATAATCGTGCAATTTCCAGAACTGCCACTGCCCAAAACTGTTATGCCAATGTTGTCTTCGCTCATAAGTCCCCTGCCCTGCCCTCAAGCAGCTCGATAACGGCTTCTGCCGCCCTGGCGCTTGCCTTTGTGTCTTCTCCAAGCATTTTCACGCATTTTTCAATGCCCTCCAGGCAAGTCTGTCTTCTGGCCCCGCCTGGAAGAATGTCCTCAAGTGCGCTCGCAAGTTTGTCTGGCACAGCGTCATATTGAAGTCTTTCCTCATATACTGTCTGCCCTGTAACGAGGTTTGCAATCGTGATTGACGGCAGTTTGACCAGTGCCTTTGCCACTTGATATGTGAGCCAGCTGACCTTGTAGGATACAACCAATGGCAAGCCCAGCATGGCGGCTTCCACGGTAACTGTTCCGCTGGCGGCAATACCTGCGATTGCCTTTTTCATCTGTTGCCTGGTATCGCCTACGCTTATCTGGAAGCATTTTATTTGTTCTTCATTGAGATTGCACTCCTCCAAGAGCCGTTCCGCAAGTTTTCTTGTTTTTTCGCGAGGCAGCGGGATTACGAAATGCAGTTCTTGGTGTTTTTCCTTGAGAAGCAAGGCTGTTTGCACAAAGGTCTTAAGCAGTGCCTTGAGTTCGTTGGAGCGGCTTCCTGGTAGCAGTAGCACGAGTTTTTCATCGCGCTGGATATCGCTTTTGCGTAGAGGTGCTAGTATATCCAGCAAGGGATGACCGATGAATTTGACGTCAAGCCCAGTCCCATCATAGACAGCTGGCTCAAACGGGAATATGCAAAGCATTCTGCGCACGCATTTCGCGATGGTCTTTATCCTGCCTTTCTTCCATGCCCAGACCTGGGGGCTGATGTAGTAAATCACAGGGATACCTGCTTTATGAAGGCGTTGTGCCAGTCGCAGGTTGAAGCCAGGATAGTCAATCAGAATCACAGCGTCTGGGCGTTCCTCGGCGGCACGCCGTGCCATGTCTTTCAGTAGTCTTATAAAAAAGAAAATGCTTTTGAGAACCTCGACTATGCCCACCACGCCTAGTTCAGTGGAATCCACCATTATTTCGACGCCTGCTTTGCGCATTGCGGCGCCGCCCATTCCCTTTATGGTCAGTCCTGGCTGGCGTTCCCAAAGCTCCTTTGCGAGAGCGGCCCCGTACATGTCGCCAGAAGTCTCGCCGCTGATTATCCAGATAGTCCTTGACATTGTAGGAACACCTGTTAGTTGTTTGCCAGCGAGGGAAGCGTGATGTTATTTGTTTTTGCCCAGTCTTTTATCCTTAGGAGAAGTCCCTGGCTGCTGTTTATGCGCAGATCTCTTCTGGGTATTGTGCAGTCCCTTATTATTTCCTGCAATTCTGGATAATCGTCCAGTTCAGGGATATCCAGAATGCTTGGTCTGTTGTCTTTTTCAAGGTGGTATTTTGCATCGGTTCGGAATTGTTTCTGCACCAGGCTGCTTTGAGGCTGGTTAAGCGGCTTTGCGCCGAAGAACACGGCAAATGCCACCCCTAGTGCAAACACATCCGTTGCGCCGTTGAGTGGTGCCTTGCATATTTGTTCAGGCGAGAGGTAGCCACCTGTTCCTGTTATTGCCATAGGCTTGAAGCCGTCTCCCACTGAAACACCGAAGTCAATCAGCTTGACGCGCCCGTTGTTGAGAATGAAGTTTGAGGGCTTTATGTCCAGATGTATGAGGCGTTTGCTGTGGAAATAGCATATTGCCTTAACTGCCTGTGCAAACACATCTATCTTGTCCTCTACAGAAAGGCTCTTTGTCAATGCCTTGTCCGCCAAGTCATGCCCTGTAAGATATTCCATTATCAGATCGTATCCTACTTCCAGGCCGAATTTCTTGACTTTGCGCAGGGCGTAGATATGGACAAGTGGTGTGTCCTCGGTATCTGTGCAGACAAGTTTTGACACCTCGTATTCATTCATTATGTGCCTGACCTTGGTGCGGTAGGATACTTTTTCAAGCCTCTCCTCCTGGCGTCTAGTAGCGCTGTCACCGATAATTTTATTCAGAAAGCCTCTGACGCACTTGATGCAGACCTGTTGTCCCTGCAAATCACCAATGTACAGGACGCTTTCCGCGCCTTTTGCCAATTCGCTTTCTATGGTGTATGGCTTCTCCTGTGCATTGCGTTTGATGGCCGCATGGTCGATTGTCTTCTTTCTGGTTGAGATATATTGCCTGCCTCCCTTGGGGGCCATTACCTTTGTCTTGTCCTCAAGCTCCACATTTCTTGCAGTCAGGCTCTGCGAGGTCATGCTCGCATCTATTCTTTCAGTATCTGTCTTCATTTCACGAGCCGAGCCTTATAGTTTTCCAATACGACGCAATGTTGCGAGCACGTCTTCCTGGACGTCTGTCCGTTTGCTGACGGCCTTCTTGGCTTCGTCCTCCATGTTTACTGCAAGCTTTGGCATCGGGACATACTGATCAAGAGACTTCTTCACCTTCACCTGCGCGTGATGTTCACTGATCCTGTTGAAGTCTTCCAGCAATTCATCAGGCTTACGTGAATAAAGCAGCGAAACTGTAATGAACGGCTTCTTCAATGAGGGATTCTCTATCACGCTGTATATAGGTGTCACGTCCTTGCTGTTGAAATAACGCAGCACGCTGTAGAAGATCGTGGGGTCTCCGCCTTGTGGTATCTCCAGCAGGAACATTGCCTCAATTGCATTGTCTGGCTCCAGAAGCAATGTGTTCATATTTGCGTCAAGTTGCGCCTCGAAGTCCTTGGAAGGCTCGTAGTCAAAGCTTGTGAAGTAATTGAAATAGGGCTTTGAAATGTACAGTGCGAAGTCTTCATGGTCGATATGCCCGTCTCTCAGGCGGTACATTTCGTTCTTGTCAGGTATTGCAAGGAACACCTTGAGTGAATCTATCAGCATTGTGTTGAACACATCTTCCGCTATTTCTTTCTCGAACTTTTCCTTGTTGCTGAAAAGCACTATGTTTCCAGTGTTTCCGCTGTCAATTGCCTCAGTAAGCGGCCCTGTAAGGAAGTCGATGGTATTGTCCACGAATTCCGATGATTCAAGCCCTGCGTATGGAAGAACGATGCCGAAAAATGTCTTGTCAGATGTGCTAATGTTTTCCGCTTTTGCAAGATCGTTGAGTATCCCTGATGTTATACCGTTTCCAGTACCACCGCCTGTAGAGCTGAACACCTTGTTGCCTCGTATGGCGGCCTGAAGCTCTCTCTTGATTGATTCGTATGCGTCATGCCCAATTTCAGGGTTCTTCCTGGAGCCGCGGAATTGACCATGCTCCGCCCTTACGGTGGCTAATATTCTCTCCGAGCCTCCCTGGACCTTGTTAAGCTCCACCTGGGACACGTTCACCAGAATTGCCTCATTGTCGAGTTCCACGGCTAATTTGCAGCCTGCACCGCCGATGCCAATTGTCATTGCAAGTTCTCCAGATATGCCGATGCCTGTGGCTTGAATAGGTCTCTTTTGACCATCATTTCTAGCGCACGGGCACCATAGCGGGTTATGTATATGTTCTTTCTGTTATGCTCGTCCCTAATGTCAATGAAACACAATGTCGAAAGGGCAAAGACGGATGAGACTGCGGTCTGCTTTGTGCGTGTCAGCCCTGCCTGTTTCATGTCGTCAAAGGCATTGGTTATGTTGTATTTATAACCGCGCCCTTCACTCTGCGTAGCCCAATACAGGATCATGAAATGACTTTCCTGTAGCCGTAGCACCTGTTCCTCAAACAGAGGTCCAAGTTCATCTACCATGGCGACGTTCTTTTTCATTCGTGTTCCTAATTATTTACCTGCGTACGCGTGTTTCATATATATTTAATCAAAAAATTTGCCGTAAGATAACCCAATCGCCGCATTTTGCAAATTCACCTTGGCTTCTACTCCTCCTCGCATGATAATATTACACTATACTACACTACACTATAATACATTATATTACATTATAGTTTAATATAGTAATGGCAGTGTCGGCAGGTATGGAGCCTAAATGGGCAATAGCATATTTAGTTAGAAATAAGAAATGTTAATGAAATTATAAAATATTATACAAGAAAATCATATTAATTACGTTATATAATAGATTGAGAAAGGGAATAATACAATAAAAACATAATAGTGAAAGAGATAGGAAAGCAAAAGATGGAAAATCTAGTAGAGAAATACAAGATATACAGGTATGCGGCGAAAATAGCAGGTGAAAGAAAAGCAAAGGAATTGAATACCGTGATGGAGAATATGGCACTGGACTTTGATTTCAATGAAAGGTTTATCCAGACAATATGGAATGAACAAAAGTTGGAAGGGGAATTAACGACAGAAGAGGGAAGTATTATAAAGGTATTATCGAATGGAATATGGAACAATGGGGCTGGGCCAGACTTCCATAATGCATCGATGTTGATAGACGGGAAATTTTGCAGTGGAGATGTGGAGATTCATAAAAAAAGAAGTGATTGGTACAAGCACGGACACGAAGGAGATGAACGCTACGGAAATGTGATATTGCATGTGGTATGGGAGAATGACATGCAGCAGGTGCCTGGAAAAATGCCGATTGTTGTAATAAGCAAATATGTGAACGAGGATTGGAGGAGGCTGCTTTGGGAACTTGAGGAATCTAGATATTCATACGCAGATAAAATAGGAAAAGGAGAATGTGTATTGAGATGGGCGATGACAGAGGATGGTAAGGTTAGAAGGTTGTTAGAAGCGGCTGGAATTGCCAGATACGGTTCAAAAGTCAGTAATATGAGGCGTGAGATTGAAAAGAAGGGAGAAGAGAGGGCATTGTTAGAGGGGATATTTGATGTATTGGGATATAAGAACAATAGGAAACAATTTCATCAAATAGCTGAGGCATTGGAAATTGGCGTGTTACAGTCAAGTGAAATAGGAAATCTAGAAAAAGAAGCATTGATATTTGGAACAGCAAATATGATACCAGATACAACAAGGTGCAGGATAAATGAGCAAATGGCAGAATATGTAGATTTACTATGGGATGCATGGTGGAGAATAGGGCAGAGGAGAAAACTTGTTATTGAGTGGGATAATACAGAAAGCAGACCATATAACAGGCCGTGGAGGCGTTTGGTAGCAGGAATTGAGTTGTTGAAGATTACAGATTGGATGCCAAATACGTGGGTAAGAAGTCTAGCGGCGAGTTGTGCTTCGTCACAGGAATTGTTTAAGGGAATAAATGCATTAAACAACAAAAACACGATATTCAGGGATTATACAAGTTTTGAGAGCATTATCAAACCTGGAGCAGATTTGCTGGGGAGGGAAAGAATTGCGGACTTGGCCTGCAATGTATTGCTGCCATTCATTACGGCAATCGGCGAGATTGAGAGAAACGAGAAATATATGGATTTGGGAAGGAAAACATATATGTCAATGTCGTCAAGACAGGGAAACAGGCTGACTAAAGAGGCTAGTGCCAGGTTTTTGACGCCGCCTAGCAGAATCAAGGACCTGGTGAAAAGCACATGTCAGCAACAGGGATTGTTGGACATATACAAGAACTTCTGTCTTGCGTTAGACAATAATTGCACATTGTGCCCATTCTCAGGCAATAATGGTTAATAAAGGAGAAATAGGAGATGGCTAATATCGAAGATAGTAAAAAAAGACGACCAGTTGATATTGCATCAAAGATGTTCTTTGGACAGCCAATTGTGGCAGCGGATGTAATAAATATATGTATTCGAGATCAAATCGGAAAAGGGAAAATACTTCCTGAATATTTAACAAGACTTGATCCGGCACACTATAATGTGCTGGTTGAGAAAGACGGTAAAATTAAAAGTGACAATCGGTACAGGGACCTGTTGTTCAAATGCAAGATTCCAGAAAAGGAGGGGAAATATATATATGTAGGGATTGAATTGCAGACGAAAAAGGACAAGAACATGCTTGAGAGATGCTGGGAATATGACTTGAGATTTTATATAGAGCAGAAACATGACATAGCAGGGCGAGGTAGTTATGAAAGAATCCCTATTGTGAATATTGTATTATATCTTGGATATGACAAATGGAATGAGAAAATGTCATTGTTCGAGAAGCCATTTAATTTTCCAAAGGGAGTAATGTCTATATGTCCGAATTACTTCATCAATGTGTTCAACATGGTGGATTTGGCAAGAAAATCTGAGGTGGCTGATAGCGAAGAGTTGCGGGTTGTGCTAAATTGCTATCGCTTTATAAAAAACAAGAGAAAGTTGGAGACAATTATAAAGACAGGTATGCCCCTCGGCGTTTACAGCCTAAATGCCGCTATTCTCATTAATGTATGCCTGAGACTGAAACTTAAGTTAAAAGTAGAAAATGGGAGAGTGGACATGTGCAAGGCAATGGACGATTGGAGAAAAGAGATTGAGAGAAAGGCCGAGAAGAGGGGTGAGAAGAGGGGTGAGAAGAGGGGTGAGAAGAGGGGAGTGATTATTGGCAAAGAAATTGGCAAAGAAATTGGCAAGGAAATTGGTAAGGCAATGGCTGATAGAAGGGCAGAGAAGCGAGGCAAGGAAAATACAATTATCAGCATTGTCCAGAGAATGCTTATTGGTGGGGTTTCTATCCGTGATATAGCAAAATACACTGGCTCGTCAAGCGCGAAAGTTAGAGCAATTGCTGCAGCGCAGAATCTTGCCCTGAATTGAGGAAAATGCAATTTCCCAAAGAATTATCCCGCTAAGGCAACCTGTGTGGGCGCAACAGGCGCCCACACAAACCAAACTAACGCCACAGGCGTGTTCCCGCCAGTGCGACCTGAATGGGCGCTGCTGGCAACCACAATCCTTCCACGGGGCTGTATACGAAGATGATATCCCTGGGGATATTTCCTGGCGTGGAGGGCAGGGCAGTTTGCACTGAATCCGCCAGTCTTCCTAGAAATACGCGGCAAGGGACTTGGAATACAAAATTACAATACGTTGAAACACTTGATTCTGGAAGAAGCATAAAAATGGCAATTCTACGTGATTTTGCTGGGATTGACTGCAGCAGCATTGACATTGCCGGATGAAGTGGCATGGTATCCGCTACATGACGGCAAAGTCACCTAAGCAACGGATGGATTGGACTGGCTGCCAACAGTTCGTTATGTACGTGTGCAGCCACTACATTACAACAGTTTCTTTTGCATCCACTGACGGGGGGATTCGTTAATATTACGCTTGAAGAATCGTGAGAAGACGTATTCGCTGCTGAAGTTCATTAGCGTGGCGATTTCCTTTGAGGAGCGACCGTTTTGAAGCAATTCCAGGCAGCGTCCTGTTATCACTCGGTCTATAAGTTGTTTTGGGGTGATGCCAGTGCGTTCCTTGAAATGGCGTGTGAAGCATTCCCTGCTTTCGCCACATATTGATGCAAGTTCACTGACGGATGTCTGTGCATCCCCTTGTTTTACGAGATAATCTGTGAGGTGCATGTATTGCTTCAGGGACAAAGGTCCCTGGAATGCCTCCTCGTCGTATGATGACAAAAGCCTAGCCATGATGGAGAAGGCAAGGCCGCCTACTTTAGCCGCTGCGATGCAATTATTGTCCGTGGAGGAAAACAGTTCAAGCAATTCCTGGAATTCAGGCTGCTGGGGCAACTCAAGCATGTGATTGCAGGCTGAAAATAACTCCACTCCAGGAAAAATGTAAAGGTTGGTGTGGACGGAAAGGAACTGCAACTCCTCGTCAAGCAGGAAAATCACAGGCAGGTATGCGGGCACAAAATAGAAACGGCCTGGCACCATTGTGTAACTCTTGAAGTGGTCGGCAATATAATTGTCCTCGCCATTTGGATTTTGCAAGGGAAAAAACAGGCGGTTTACAGGCATGGCCTTGTATTCTTGCTTTCGGTAAGGATAGGTGCCTTTTGCGTAATGCCTAACATAAAATCTTGAATTATTGATGATTTTAAGCAGGTCATCCCTGTCTATGTGTGTTATTCCCATGGTCAGTTTCTCCAGTCATTGCTCACTAACATAGTGCAGAAAATCTTATTTTAAATCACAAATTGCTAAATAATAATTTTTTTTGCTATAGTAAATAATTGTAAAAAGTATATTTTATACGCAAGTGAAATAAGGAGGTGTATGTATGGAATACGCCAGTTTTGATGAAATAAGGCCTCGTCTGGAAAAGCAATACGAGAATGCAGAGTATTGCATGGAAGGCGCCTGGGACGAGCAGAGGATGCGCATGGAATGGACCGCATGGCAGGCGGACAATCCAAATGAATACCGCGGTTTGCAGCGTGCAATGTTGACGAAGATGCTGCTGGAGCATGCGCCAATCGCCATTGAGAAGTGGAATCCTTTTCCTGGCAAGTTCAAGTGCTACAACCTTCCAATGGAGGATGTTAATGCACATTACAAGACGGCGGATGAAGTTGTGCCTGGCGTGGAACCTTACAAGATGGATTTCCAAAGAGGATTGGGATGGATGGTGGACAAAAGCCACGCAGCCCCAGACTGGAAAAGGGTGCTCGAACTTGGCATTCCTGGTATGCTTGAGCAGGTTGCTGGGCGGGATACGCCATTCTATAAAGCGCTTGCCATTAGCCTGGAGGCGGTGAAGTGCTTCTGCCATCGTGTTGCTCGCCTCAATGATAACCCCGTGTATGATGAGATAGCGGAGCACGCGCCAAAGACCTTGCACGAGGCATTTGCCCTTGCATTTGTCCTCCACGATGTGATAGAGATATGCCAGTGTGAGCAGATGCGCACCATGGGACGCTTTGATTCACTTTACATTGACTTCTACAGGAATGATCTGGCGGCTGGACGCTTGACCAGAGATAGCGCAAAGGAACTCATAAAGTTCTTTTGGATTGTGTTTTATGCACGTTTCCAGGGGCTGCGCTTCGGCAAGAACTTCTGCTTTGGCCCCAAGTTCAACGAACTGTCGTACCTCGCCATGGAGGCGTATTATGAGATGAACATACAGGACCCCAAACTGTCTATTCTTGTTACGGAGGACATGCCACAGGACTTCGCGGAATTGTATGCAAAATGCATCCGCGATGGGCGCACGGCGATAGTATCCCTGAACTATGAAGTGATTGTGGAAGGGCTTGTAAAGGATGGGCGCACCAAGGAGGATGCGGAGAATTTCGTGCCCATAGGCTGCTACGAGCCTGCCGTGGCGGGCAAGGAGATGTCTTGCTCTGGGGCCACGCATTTGTTTATGCCCGTTATACTGCTGGCACTCCTTGAAGAAGACAGGCAATACGCCTCCTTTGAAGAACTTAAGAACGACTATCTTAGGAAAATCGGAGATACCATAAAACTACTGCAGGAGAAACAGATACCCTGCGACAAGGTGTGGAGCCACATAAATCCAGTTCCGCTGCTGTCCGCTACATTTACGTCCTGTGTGGAAAGGGGACTGGACGTATCGGAGGCGGGCGCAGTCTATAATTCCACAGGCACAGTTGTTTCCTACACCGCCGATGCCGTTGATTCACTGGCTGCAATACGTTATCTGGTGTTCGAGAAAAAACTTTGTACACTGGATGAATTGAGGGCAATCCTTGCAGACAACTGGCAGGGGCATGAACGTCTCAGGCGAATTGCCTTGACCAAGCCGCCTAAATGGGGTAACAACGACCAGAGGGCAGATGCCCTGGCTGTGGAGATAGCGGATTTTGCCTCTAAACGGCTGAAGGAGACCGCCAATGGACGCGGAGGGCATTTCTTCCCGTCCATCTATGGACAGAGGGTGGTGGAGAATGGCCGCGAAATCGCCGCTCTGCCATCGGGACGATTGTCTGGCGAGCCTATGTCAAAGAATATGGACGCTGTAATCGGAATGGACAGGCACGGCATAACCGGGCTCATGGAATCCGTGCTAAAAATTGACATGACTGCCTTCCCCTGCGGCACATGCCTGGATTTGATGCTGCATCCCACCTCGGTCAAGGGTAGTGAAGGCGTTCCGCTTCTGGTGTCCATAATTCGGAGATTCATTGCCCAAGGCGGCAGCGGAATACAGTTCAATATATTCGATGCGAATGTGCTGAAGGATGCCCAGAAGCACCCTGAGAAGTACGAGAATCTTCAGGTGCGCGTCTGCGGCTGGAATGTGAAATTCAATGATTTGGAACCTGATGCCCAGGAGACTTTCATACGCCAGGCGGAAGAATTGATTAGTTGAACAATGAAAACTGCACCATACATTGACATAAAGCGCTTTGCAGTTCATGACGGGCCAGGAATCAGGACGACGCTGTTCCTGAAGGGCTGTAGCCTGCGCTGCATCTGGTGTCACAATCCAGAGAGTCGTGAATTGCGTCCTGAACTGGCTTTCCGCGAGATGAAATGCGCCCTTTGCGGAGAGTGCGCAAAAGTCTGCCACTACCACGTCATTGAGACTGGAAAGCATTTATTCAAGCGCGAGGAAAGCCAAGGCTGTGGCAGATGCGAGCAGGCATGTTTGTTTGGCGCACTGGAGTTGTATGGCAAGCAGATTTCCGTGGAGGAGGCAGCCAGCGTCCTGCTGGAGGACCGCAACTTCTACGGCGATGATGGAGGCATTACGATTTCGGGTGGTGAGCCATTGATGCACAGCAAGTTTTGCTCAGAGTTGTTTGCGCGTATTAAAGAAGAGGGCATCCACACCGCCTGCGACACTTGTGGAAACGTGCCCTGGAGCGCATTCGAGGAAGTGCTGCCAAACTGCGATGTGTTCCTCTACGACTTCAAATGCGCGAATACGGAACTACACAAGCGCCTGACTGGCTCGGGAAATGAACTCATACTTGAAAATCTTGAACGACTTTCACACACGGGCAAGGCGATAGAGATACGCATGGTAATGGTGCCGCAGCACAACATGGATATGGAAAATATCAGAAATGCAGCTACATTCCTTATGAGGCTTGACAACATTACCGCTGTCAGGCTTCTTGCATACCATTCCATGGCAAGATCTAAATTCAAAGCAATCGGACATAAGGATACCATGCCTGACGTGCCACCTCCAACAGAACAAGAAATGGAGCAGGTCGAAAGGGTATTGGCGTCATACGGCTTGAATGTCATCAACACCTTGAGGAATTAAAATAAAAGTTTAATTTAGATAATTAGGTTTCCATCATAGGCACGGGAGAAAATGCAAATGAGAACACGCAAAAAGGAATTTTCATTCAGTTTCACGCTGATTGAATTACTGGTTGTCATCGCAATCATCGCCATACTGGCGGCAATGCTGCTGCCTGCGTTGAGCAAGGCACGCGAGAAGGCGCGCGCCACGAGTTGCACTAACAACTTGAAGCAGTGCATGCTCTCGTCTCTTCTGTACGGTGATGACTATGAAGGCGAGATTTATATGACATACACGAACTCCAGCAACATGTATTGGCTTTTATACTACAAGAACATGAAATACCTCAACGACCCCCAAATGGCGGTATGCCCGTCCACCTTGCCACACGCATTCGTTGAAGGCACCACCAACTGCTGGTACAAAACCTACGGCATACGCGGGCACCACAGCCGTGTCAATCTTGATCATATCCTAGTCAGACTTGGCCCCTCCGCCACGGACAGAACCTACATTTTGAGCAGCAAGCAGGTTACCCGCGTAAGTTCCTTCCCAGTATATGCTGATGCGGCGGACAGCAACCTCAGCCAGGTGGCGAACATAAACGATGCGAAGGATGCAGGAACCTACTACGAGGCGCATTCAGGCAAAGTCAATGCCGCTTTCCTTGACGGCCATGTGGAATCCCAGGGAGGGCGCCAGCTTCTGCAGAAGCACAGCGTGGAAATCGTTCTAAACGCAGCCAGCAACCACAAATGGCAGACCTGTGGCTGGCTTGATGCATACGGCATAAGGCAATATGCCAACTTCTTTGGTGAATAAGAGTTGTAAATGGACAGTGGACAGTGGACAGTGGATAGTGGACAGTGGACAATTTGGTGGCCTCGGCGAAAAGCCGCAGGCAGAACTGTGTCTTCCAAACGCAGGTGAAAACGCCAGCGCCCAGAACAGTCCACAGTCCACAGTTCAATTTTAAAACAAGGAGATTAATATGAACAGATTAGTTATTGGCATTGCATTTCTTTTGTCTGGCGTTCTGCTGGCACAGAACTTAATCAAGGATCCTGAGTTCGACACGGGTAAATTCGTTGACTGCCAGTTCACCTCCAACAAGGGGACGATGAAAGCAGAGATTGTCACGGAGGACGGCAACTGGAACAAGTGCCTCCGTATAGAGAAGATCGCCCAGCATGTTGACCCAAAGACAGGGAAGAAAGGCGACCATATAGCTGTCACATTCGGCAATGACGGAAAGGATGGAGGCAAGCATCCTGGCTTCACGGTAAAGCCCCACACGGTATATGAATTCCAGTTTGAACTTAAAGGAAACGTGGTGCCCATCATACGACATGTTGAATGGGATGGGGATGACTACTGGAAGAACATGGGAGATACGCCTAAGGCAAACATACCGAAGAAGCCCGTCGTCTCCGATGAATGGCAAATTGTGAAGGGCACGTTCAGAATCGGTCCCAAGGCTAAATATGCTGGATTGCAGCTGTTTATTTGGGGAGTCGAAAAATGGAATAACGTAAAGCCCGTCGGCTCATATTTCATGGTGGACAAGGTACAGATACGCCAGCAGGCGGCTCTGCTGCCTGAAGCTAAGACGGACAATGGCAGCGTCAAGGAGAAGCAAGTCGATACTCCATGCATAATTCCTGGAGAAACCTACAATGGCTTCACGAAACTCAGGACAAAGGATCCAGCTCAGGCTGACACCAGTTACACCTACCAGTTCAAAGACGGAAAAGTGCTGCTCACGGTCCGCTGCAATGAGCCATTCATGGACAAGTTGAAGGCCAACATCAAGGACGATAACGGCAGCGTGTGGAAGGACGACTGCGTGGAGATTTTCTTCAATTCCAAAGTCAGCGGAAGAAAACTGAACCAGTTTGTGGTAAGCGCGGGCGGCGGGCGCTGGATGGGAAGAGGCAACGCGGAGAATGTCGCGGAATATTCCTCCTGGAAGGCTAGCGTCGCACAGGAGAAGGACGCCTGGATTATCAATGCGGAAATACCACTCAGTTTATTGGGATGGAATGAGCCTCCCAAGGCAGACGAGGCATTGCGCGTGCTTATCGGGCGCAACCGCACACCTGTAAAAGAAACCACCTCCTCCACATTCACGAAGGACGGCTTCCACGAAATCGATGACTGGGCGTATCTCTTCCCCAATGGCGCAAAGGTCTGGGGCGAAGCGCAGAAACCGCTTCTTCTTGCCAAGGCAAAGAAGTTTGACAAGATTGTCAAGGAAATCAACGAATGGAAACCCTCTGACAAGCCAGCCGAGAATCTGGCGAAAGTCAATTACTTCAAGGACAAGATGCTTGCGGAGGAACTGGCAGGACGCAAGTTCGTGCTTACGCATAACCCCATCACTACCGATACGCAGATTCCATTTTTGCCAGAAACGCTGGCGAACCCGCCTGATTCCATCTCCGACAGGGCGGCTGGAAACGAATTGCACTGCATGGCTCTGGCAATCACAAACTTGACCGAGCAGGTGGAGGAATACAGAATTGTCCTTAGCGCAATAAACGAGGAAACCTCCGAGAAATGGGTGCTGGAGACCAAGGACGGCAAAAGTTATCCACCTGAAAAAATCACCATGTTCAGAGCGATTCGCGTTAAGGACGGCGAAGAAGCCTCCCATGGCCGCCGTTATGATCCGCTGGTGCCAATGGACGTGTCACAGACAGTTGTGGTGCCGCCTCGTGAATCGGCGCCCATATTCGTTCAGTTCGACACCACGGATGTCGCGCCTGGGTTGTACCAGGGTGTTGTGCGCGTGATTCCATTAGGCGAAGAGGGAACTCTTCAAAAGAAGAATCCAAGTTATAGGGATATACCCTTCTCCTTTGAAGTGCTGCCCTTCCAACTTTCCAAGAAGCAGGGTGTTCGCCACTTCATGTACCAGGAGGCACGCAACAAGGAGGACTTCAAGATAATGATTGATGCTGGCGTGAATGTATTCCAGATCAATACCTGGACGGCCTCCTTCAAGTTCGCCGATGATGGTTCCATTATCGCAAAGGACACCAAAAATATGGAAGCGAAAATCAAGGACTACATGGCGTGGGCGAAGGAATATGGCGTGGAGGACAGGCTTGAGATATGCCTCCACTATGCCGTCTATTATCATTATATTGAGCGCTTCACCAATAACAGGTTCAAGCCATTCACACCAGCCTGGGAAAAGGCCTGGGTGAATTGCATATTGGAGTTGGACGCGGTCCGCGAGAAGTGCGGATTCCCCAACGACAAGTGGATATATGAAATCGAGGACGAGCCAAAGGAGTCCCGTTTCCCAATATTTACCAGAGCCTTGGAACTTGCCTGCAAGGCAAAGCCAAGCCTCAGGTTCATGATTACACTTGGCGCACATGAAGTATCCTGCGAAACACTTATGAAGTTGGTGCCGTACGTACATGAGTGGTGCTTCTGGAACATACGCTTCTTCCTGCAGAAAGAAATGAAACCCCTGCTTGCCAGGTTGCGCAAGGAGAACAAGATAATCTCCACATACACCTGCAACACTAGTATGCGCTCCAGCCTGCAACTCTACTACCGTCAAGTGCCATGGACCGTGCCATATTTCAATCTGGATTCACACAACTTTTACGAGCATTCCTCCCACAAGTACAGGACCCGCTCATGGCGCGAGGCTACTTGCGGCGAGGTCGTCATATACTCCAATGGCCATCCTGTCACGACAATCCGCAACGAATGCCTGAAGTCAGGCCTCATTGACCTGAAATACCTTGCCGTGCTGAAACAATGCCAGGAGAAGGTGGGCAAGGACAGCGAACTTGGCAAGAAAATCGGCACTTTCATTGAAAAGACAACTTATGCCGTAATTATGAATCCTCCTGAAGATCCTCTTCATTTCGAGAAGATTCGCAAGGAAATGATAAATCTTATTCTGGAGGCACAGAAATGAGAAGTTCAAGCGTACCGCAATTTGAGACACCTTCTTTTATAAAAAAGCACCCAGCCAATCCTTTGCTGAAGGCGGACATGATACCATACCCGTCCGTGCTCACATTCAATGCTGGCATTACCAAATACAATGGCAAGTATGTGATGGTTTTCCGCAATGACTACAACATCAGTCCAGAGACAATATATCAGAGGAGTGGGGACATCAACCTGGGTCTCGCCACCAGCGATGACGGCATTAATTGGAGCGTGGCTCCTAAGCCATGTTGGGAAATGCACACCGATGAAATAATACGCATTTATGACCCGCGCCTGACAGTAATCGAGGGCAAATGCTATGTTTGCTTTGCAATGGATACATTCCATGGTCTGCGCGGCGGCGTAGCGGTGACAGAGGACTTCGACAAGTTCGAGGTGCTGTCCCTCTCCGCTCCTGACAACCGCAACATGGTGCTTTTCCCCGAAAAGATTAACGGCAGGTTCCTGCGCCTTGAAAGGCCGCTTCCGGTATATAGCAGAGGTGTAAATCAGAAAGAGTCCTTTGACCTTTGGGGCTCTTTCTCGCCAGACTGCCGCTACTGGGGTGATACAGCGCTGGTGCTCGGTGCGGAAAAGGTACCGTATGCCAACAGCAAGATTGGTCCTGGCGCCCCGCCAATCAAGACCAAGGACGGCTGGCTGTGTACAATTCACGCAGTGTATAAAGTTGATTCGGATTTGCCTTGCTGGCATCGCGACTGGCGCAAAGTGTACATGGGCGGCCTGATGCTGCTGGACCTGGAAGACCCCACCAAGATACTCAGCCTGGCTCAGAAACCACTTCTGGTGCCCGAGGAGCAATACGAAACACACGGCTTTCGTGGCAGCGTGATATTCCCTGGCGGAATGATACTTGAGGATACAGGCGAAGTCAAGATTTATTATGGCTCAGCCGATACCGTGGAATGCCTTGCCACCGCAGATGTGGACGATCTCGTTAGATTCGCCAAGAACGAGATCTGATTTTGTGGAGTGCGCGTTTATGTGGGCGCCGAGGCGGCGCCCACATACTTGCACCTACGAATTTGCAATTATACGTATTTGTCTTAAATTATGCACTAGTTTTTGATGGCAGGCTTTGTGAATGCCTGTTAATCACGTTGCAGGTCCTTTAATGGAATATCTTAGCATTCAAAAATTAAACTAGCCTGCAATTTCTTACGATTTTCTGGAATTGAATCAGATGGCATTGATCGCTGTAACTGGCGGCATTGGCGCTGGAAAGACCACGCTGATGCATAAATTCCTTGCACTTGGCCAATCAACTGCTGACGCTGACGACATTGCACACAATCTGTACGAACCCGGGCGAGAGGCATATCTCCGTATGGTCGAACGTTGGGGCAAAGGCATATTGCTGGATGATGGGCGCATATCTAGGTCAGTTGTTGCGGGCATTGTTTTCACCAGGCATTCTGAACTGGAATGGCTGAATGCATTGCTCCATCCGTTGGCCCGCAGGGAGATACGTGAGCTTTCCCGCGGGAAAACACTGTTCTGCGCCATACCGCTTTTGTATGAGGGCGGCTGGGAGGAGGACTGCGATGCCGTGGTGGCCGTATGGTGCCCGAAAGATGTGCAGTATTCTCGGTTGCGGCAACGCGGGTGGGATGACAATGAAATCAGAAGACGTCTGGAAAGTCAGATTTCCATGGATGATAAAATGGTCAGGGCTGATTACGCCATAATTACAGATTGCGATTGGGATTGCCTTGAAAGGCAATGCAGGTATTTGCTGAATGACCTTGGCATAACAGTTTCCAGTTGTTGAAACAGTTCCTTTAGCATTAACTTTTTCCACATAATGGCGACATTTCAATGTCGCGTCAGAGGCAGAAGCCTCATCATAGATATAAAGCAATAAATAAATCAGGTGAAAATGAGTTACGATGATGACACATCTTTGAGCAGTGCACCCCAAAACGACGGTGAGGCTCCAATCAAGAGACGCAGGGGGAGGCCGCCGAAGGCAAGTGCCGCCCAGTCTCAGGAAGCAGGGGCGGTGGTCCCACCACCCGCACCTGAACCAGTAGCGCCGCCAGCTGACAATTTTGAGCAGCCGCCTCAAAGAAATGAATATGTGCCTCGCTTTTTAACGAGGCGAGACTTGCAGCCCCGAACCATGACCGAGGCACCCGAGGGCTATGAAAACAAGTCTTATCCCAGACCTAATGTACAGCCAAGTTTCCAATCCACTGTTCAGCCACGCGATACAACAGCCCAGGATGGCATGGGATATCGCAACGCAGGCTCAGCATATCGCCAGCAGAACAACATGCGCAATCCGATGTACCGCAATCAAGGTGGCAACACTGGTCTGCGTCGTCCTGCCAATGGCAATATGATGCGCAGTTCCAATATGCGTCAAACAGGCGATGACGGCGAACTTTCGGAAAACGGCGGGCGCAACAAGATGGCAATGCAGCGCAACCAGAGGAATCGCCGTCGCACGAGCAGAGGCCCAATCGACTACACGAACAGAAATCCCCGAATTGATGACATCAGGGAGATGGAGCGCTTCAGTGAAAGCGAGAGGCAGCGCATGGAGGAATCTGGCATTGCCGAACCAAGGCGCATCAAGTTCGAGGATATGCAGCATCTGGGCAAGGATGACATGCTTGCACTAGGCCAGAAGCTCAACATGGAGAATGTGGAAACCGCCACCCGTCTGGAAATATTGCTTCATGCGGCCCGTCATTATGGCGCGGACCCGAGCATTTACATCGAAGTGCGCGGCGTGTTGCAGATACTTGGGGATGGCTTTGGCTTCCTGCGCGGTGTTCGCAAGAGCTATACCATCGACTGCGAGGACATATTCGTAAGCCCAGCCATGATCAAGAAATATTTGCTGAAGACAGGCGATACCATCGTAGGCAGAATGAGGCAGCCCACAATTGTGGAGCAGTGTTTCTCGCTGATGAGCATTGAGACCATCAATGGCGATGATCCTGAACGCAAGAAGCATATCACCCCCTTTGAGCAGTTGACGCCGTATTTCCCCACAAAACGCCTCATTTTGGAGCATGACCCTGATGAAATGTCCACCCGTATAATCGATATGGTTACGCCTATTGGACGTGGACAGCGCGGTCTAATCGTGGCTGGTCCACGTACAGGCAAGACCGTTATAATGCAGAAGATAGCCAATAGCATTATTGCCAACGATCCTGACGTGGAAGTCATAATCATGCTGATTGACGAGCGTCCCGAGGAAGTTACGGACATGAAGCGCGAGGTCAAGGCAGAAGTGGTGAGTTCCACCTTTGATGAGACACCTGAAAAGCATGTCCAGGTTGCGGAGATGGTGATAGAGAAGGCTAAGCGCTTGGTTGAGCATGGAAAGCATGTTCTGATCATGCTGGATTCCATAACTAGGCTTGCCAGGGCGTACAATACCTTGCAGCCCCAGAGTGGGCGCATCCTGTCTGGTGGTGTGGATTCAAATGCTCTTCACAAGCCGAAGCGCTTCTTCGGTGCGGCACGCAACATCGAAAACGGCGGCAGCCTCACCATCATTGCAACTGCGCTGGTGGATACTGGCAGCAAGATGGACGAGGTTATCTTTGAGGAATTCAAGGGCACAGGAAACATGGAACTGCGTCTGGATCATCATCTGGTGGACAAGAGACTGTATCCTGCCATCGATGTGGAGGCCAGCGGCACCAGACGAGAGGAACTTCTGGTGCACGAGGACGAGCTGAAGAGGCTTTGGGCATTGCGTCGCGCATTCTGTGCACTTACAAGCACGGAGGCCATGGACGAGCTGCTTAAGCGCCTTAAGAAATTCAAGTCCAACATTGAATTCCTGCTGTCGCTCAAGATGCCTAATGAAAATGAGGAGTAAGGGCAAAGTTTGTGCAAGCAGGATTCCGCATAGATAGCAAGCCTGAAACGCTGCTGGCGCTTGACAGAAGAGGGCTTCTGGCAGGCGCCAGTGAAGGCGTGGAGGTTACCTTGCCCGCATCAGGAAGCTGCAAGGCAATATCAATGCAATGGAAGATGCCTTGTCCAAGGACGGGCATTATGAAGTTGAGGGCATAGAGGTGCTTTCCAGAGACCGCATCAAACCCTCCTTCTTTGAAAACGCCAATGCGCAATGCCTGGACTTATTTGGCTTTGCGGCGGACTGGGTGCCCGCCTTCTTCATAAATCCCAGTTTCTCCTACTTGTTTGGTGGCTGTTCGTTTTCATTTTTGCCTGATTTCTTTGCGATGTTCATTATCAGGCGTACTTTCAAGAACAGCCAGCGCTGGTTGTTCTATGGACGGGACGAACTCATGGCGCATGAAATGTGCCATGTGGCCCGCGCTCCTCTCATGTCCAATGCATACGAGGAAACCTTTGCATACTGCACATCGCAATCCTCTTTTAGAAAGTGTATCGGCGGTATTTTCCTAAGCCAGTGGGACAGTTTCCTGCTGCTGGGCTCCACATTTGTCCTGCTTCTTGCCCAGATATGCAATATCTTTTTAATGCAACTGCCAATGTGGATTTTCTGGCTGCTGCCGCCAATCGTGCTTGCCTGGCTTGTTCTGCGCTATTGGAAACTGCGCAGGCGCATGTCAAAGGCGCATTCCACATTGGAGACAAAATACGGCAAGAACGCAACGAAGGTGCTTTTCCGCTGCAGCGACGATGAGATAGATGCACTGGCAAATGGAACAATTCCAGATGCCTTGACTGCGCCAAATACGGCGCGGGCTATTGTACTGCAGCAATGGGAAATGCAGTAGTGCTTTGCCGAATAACTCTGTTTCATAAGAGGACATTGTAAAAGACTGTGTGACATGCAGGAATGGAATGATTCATATTGCACACTGGCGGAGGTGAACGATGCAATTGCCGTAATCGCGGAATGCAGGATACCCGAGGGCCTTGCTGGTTGCCCATATCCTGCCTACTCGCCTGGCGGTCTATATGGCGAGCGCTGGTGGAGTCTTGACTATGCCTTGACAATGGAGGCGGTCAAGTGGCTTGATTTCGGAGAGGCGCTGGCATTCATAGACAATTTGGAGGGGATGCAAAAGGAGGATGGACGCATTCCTCTTTATAGTGATGACAATTACAGGCCATTCCCCTTCATACGCGAGCCAGTTGGCTCTTTGCCGAAATTCTTCCAAGTCGCATTTGACATAGCGGAGATGAGCGGTGATGCAAATGTGAAGCGAAAGGTGTTGGGCATTTTCCAACGGAATCTGGATTGGTGGTTCAAGAAACGCCTGGACAGTGGGACAGGCTTGATCACAGCGGTTTTCGAAGAGACGTTCATACCGTTCACTCAGGGGTGGACGGGCTTGTATGCGCCAGTGGATACCAACGTGCAGGTGCTTGTCGGCTGCTGGAATGCGGCCTGTCTGGCAAAAGAAATTGGTGCTTTAGACGCGGCAAATGTCCTTGGAGGCAAGGCGCATGAACTGGAGAAAGCCATTTTCAGTCATCTTTGGGATGAGGCGGAGGGCTGTTACATGCCATACCTTGTGAAGGAAAAGCGGTTGCACAACTGCAAGATGGCATCCATGTTCCTGGGCTTTTATCTTCCAGACATGGGGCGGCACAAACGTCTTTTGGAGCATCTGCTGGATCCGAATGATTTCAATTGGGGCGCCATACCATTGACCACTGTCTCTAAAAAGGACCAAATCTTCCAGACCGTCGAGGGAAACTACAATGGAAATCCTTCCTGGAGCGGCAGTGTTTGGGCGCTTTCAAACGATGCAGCCATAAAGGCGCTGAAGCATGCAGGTCTTGACAAATACGCAAAAGAACTTGCAACGGCAACGGTGAAGGCATTCCGCGGTAACTATGCGGAATTCCTACATCCCTTCACAGGGGATGGACATGGCGTGAAAAGATATGCTTGGACTGCCGCAATATTCTTGCGCATCCTGATTGAAGAACTCCATTTATTGGAGCCTGGTTCTATGAAATTACCTCTTAATTAACATGGGAGATTAAATGCTATGCTGAAACTGAATCTGAATACGTACAGGGACAAGGTTCTGGGGTGCTGGATGGGTAAGAACATCGGTGGCACACTAGGGGGTCCATTCGAGGGCAAGCGTGAAATGAACAACGCCACCTTCTATGTGCAGAAGATGGATGGCAAACCCCTGCCCAATGATGATTTAGATTTGCAGTTGCTATGGCTTCGCGCCGCTGAGGAAAAGGGACTTCTGCGCCTGAATGAAAGGGTGCTTGCCGAGTACTGGTCCTACGAAAACATAGGACCTTGGAATGAATATGGCGTGTCGAAATGCAATATTGCCCGCGGTTTCATGCCGCCTCTTTCTGGTTCCTGCAACAATGACATCTGGAAGTGGAGCAACGGTGCCTGGATTCGCTCCGAAATCTGGGCATGCTTCTTCCCTGGAATGCCTGACCTTGCCTGCAAATACGCATACTACGATTCATGTATCGACCATTGTGGCGAAGGCATCTATGCTGAAATGTTCACCGCCTCCATGGAATCAGCCGCATTCCTGCTGGACGATGTGCGCAGCGTCATTGAATTTGGCGTGGCACGCATTCCAGAAGACAGCCGTGTGGCGCGGGCGGTAAGGCTTGCGTGCGACTGCTATGACAAACACGTGCCATTTGCCGAGGCCCGGGAGAAGATAGTCCAGGACAGCGCAGATCTGGGCTGGTTCCAGGCCCCAGGCAACCTGGGCTTCACTACATTGGGGCTTTTGTACGGCGAAGGCGACTTTGGGAAAGCGGTCTGCCTTGCGGCGAATTGCGGCGATGACACGGATTGCACCGCAGGCACGGCTGGCGCCGTGATGGGCATTATGCTTGGATGTAGCAGCATTCCCGAAAAGTGGACCAAGCCTATCGGTGATTCCATTCAGACATGCTGCATTCTTCCAAATGCGAATTGCCACCTTGGCGGTGACATTCCCCACACCGTCACAGAGTTGACCGAGCGCACAATCAGGCAGGCAAAACTCTATTCCATGAGCACCATCGCCGAGGCCGTCCAATTCACCGATGGTCCAACTGAAATACCCGAGGGATATGTGGAGAAGCAGAAGTCAAGTGATTTTGTCAGAAAAGAGATAATTTCTCGTCCTCCGTATAGGATGGGCTATGACTTGCCGTTCGGCGTGGTTTTCGTGCGCTTTGACCAGTGCCCCGAAGTAGAGCCTGGCAAGCCAATCACAATGTATTTCAGCATGAGTTACTCATTCTTCATCGAGACAATGGTAAGCATAAAGTTGGAATTGCCTGACGGATGGAAGGCCTCGCCATCGGATGAGTGCTGCATGGTCAACAAAGCGTGCCTTAGTGATCCCGCAACTGGAAGCCGTAAGGCAGAGTGCGCGTTCACCGTCATTCCTGGTGAATTCTCTGGAGCAATGTTCTACCTGAAAGCGACTATCACGCTCAGGGGACGCACCCTGCCTTATACGATAAGCATCCCGCTCCAGAAAAAGGGCAGTGCCGTCTTGGATTACAAGTAACGAATGAAGAGGCATTTATTTATGGGGGCCTGCCATCCGCCGTCAGCGTTCCGCCATAGAAAAAACTGCTGAAACACTGTTTCTTCAAATTTCCAGTCATAAGCAACAGGCGGCGATTGCACCAGTTGCATTTGTGATATCCGTGGAGGCAAAGTAAACCGCCTTCTTCAAAGCCAATTTCTTATTTTTATCCACAGATTATCGCAGATTACCACAGATTGCGCTTGTTATACATTCATTTCAATTAAGTGCTATATGAGCACAGATCCCACATTTATCTTGCACTAGAAAGCATAAAATGCTTTCTAGTGCAAGATAAATGATGAATCTATGTCCATTTAGGACATTTAATTGAAATGAAACTAATCTGTGCTAATCTGTGTGAATCTGTGGATAAAAAAGTTTAACCTCTTCAATTGCCCTGGGGCGCTGGCTTGAAGTCATACACGCATTCTACTGTCGCCTTGAGTACAGGTTTGCCCAGTTTGATGCCAATACGCGTTGGAGAAATGCGTTTTGGATTCTCAATGGATTCCTTTTCCAGCGTCCATTCAGCACCAGTGACGGCAATGTTGGCTGTCACAATGGACTTCTTGTCATGGAAATCCACATTTGAATTGGAATTTATCGTGCAATCGGAGTAGGTTATGATTGCATCCTCAAAGGTCTGAGGGCTGCTGAATTCCACGCTGTCTGTTACGATTACCTTTCGCGCGGCATGGTCAAATGTGAAGCGCCGTGTAAGTGAAACCAGTTCCGCCACATCGTAGCAGGAAGTCATGTCCATAAGAATGGAACTTTTCTCGGAAGTGAAGGTGCTTTCCTTGATGACGCCTTTCGCACTGGCCCCTTTCAACTGAAGCTTGCCTGCGACAACTGGCACATCATGGCCGTATGAATTGAGGACCTTACTTTCATAGCGTTCAGGGCTGAAAGTCCTGCTGGTATATACCTCGCCGCCTGGGTCGCAGATGAATGGCACCTTGTTTGCGACGATTACGTATGAACCAACATCATTGTGGTTGTGTGCCTCATTATTGTGCCC
>JAFSTJ010000149.1 GCA_017450525.1 Victivallales bacterium
CAGATGGAGCTGAATTTTTATTGGAACTTTCTGCTGGCTTTTCACGAGATTTCATATTTTTCATTAAAGTTTCACGTAAAAAGGAAAATCCTCCGCTAACTGGTAATGACATACGAGGCTTATTTTTTGAGCAAGGAAGGTGCCACGCCTGGAAAGAAGATATTCCACCTCAAAGTGCAGTACAACGGGCAGAATCCCAGCATTGGTCGCAGCATTGGTCGCCACTTTGCCCGCAGCCTTAGCTCCTTTATTTGCTGCATTGGCTACATAATTGCTTTCTTCAATCCAGAACACATGGCATTGCACGACATAATCTGCGACACCATTGTTGTCAAGGAGTGATTTCAGCTGTGCACGCGTAATGCCTCACCAAACGATATTTCAGGGAGTTCATCATCCATCCTTTTCCCTTGCGCGCACGTACATTGTCTGAGTAACATCCCCACACACCATCCGCTTCTAGCATAGCCTCAAAAATCTGTTTTTTTCAATAGTTAAGGCAAAGATGTTCAATGGTTGTAAATTTTTATATGAAATTTCCTGTTGAAATTGCATTTTCCTATAAAAAACAGTGGTGTTGGGAGAACGCGGCATACATCCCGACACCCCATTCTATTGCAAAGGCAAAATTGAATTAGAGCCTCCAACATTTATATTACGGCCTATTATGAAAGAAAAAGATATACAACGAAAAATCATCGAACTAGTCGCCACTGAACCAGTGGCGGGCATTCGCAAGAAGCAATTGTTCACGGAGCTTTCTTATATTGACGAAGACCAGCTCCGCACGCAATTCAAACTTCTATTGGAGAATGGCGAAATCATGCGCAAGCATGGCGGTTTGTTCTGCCTGCCAGAAAGTAAGGGACTACTGACAGGCAGCTTCGCGCGAAATCCAGCAGGCTTTGGCTTCGTAACACTTGACAGGGACAACAGCACGCTTTTCATTCCACCAGACAGCACAAAGGGCGCCATCAGCGGGGACAGAGTGCAGTGCCGCATTACCGAAAAGTCAGCCAAGGGGCCTTCTGGCGAAATAACACGAATTCTTGAGCGTGGCAAGGACACATTCGTGGGCTGCATCGACACGGAGCACGGCGACTATGTGATACACCCAATGCGCAGGGACCTGCCCTCGTCAATACTGCTTGAACTGGATAATGCCAGCGAGGCTTTGCTCTCCCGTTGCAAAATGGGTGACTGGGTGACTGCGAAACTGCTGACCAGCGGTAATGCCTACGCCGCATTCAGGGCACAACTGCTTTCTCCTCTGGGCAGTGGCAACACCATAGCTGGCATGCTCAAGGCAATCTCAAAGGAATACAGCCTTGCGGAAAAGTACAGCCAGGCCACTGAGGACAATGCTCTCAAGATTCAACCCCTGGAACTACCGCGAGAGGATTGCACCAAATTGCTGACTTTCACAATTGATCCCGCGGATGCAAAGGACTTTGACGACGCCATTTCGTTCCAACTGGAGAAAGATGGAACCGCCACCATTGGCGTACACATTGCAGATGTGGCATGCTATGTCCGCCCAAATACGCCTTTGGACAGGGCGGCCAGAAAGCGTGGCTTCACCTCGTATCTACCTGGCAAAACGGTGGGAATGTTGCCATTCGCCCTTTCAAACGAGCTATGCAGCCTGAAGCAGGACTGCGACCGCCTGGCACACAGCGTGTTCATGCACATTTCCCCACGGGGGAAAGTAATTGATTCAAGACGCGTGCACACAATCATTCGCAGCAAAAAACGCCTTACATTCGACCAGGTTGAAAAGGTGCTGGACGGCGAGAACGACGCCACAATTACCAATGAGTTGAGGGACACCCTGGAGCAGGTGTGGTCCTTCGCCAGCAAAATGCGTGAATACAGGGCGAATACCGAGGTGTTCCTGCCATTTTCACCCAAGGAAGTGCGTGTATTGTGCGGCGGCAATCCACCGCACATAACAGGCATCAGCACTTCCCAAAAGGAGAGCAAGTCCTCAAATCTGGTGGAGGAATTGATGCTGGCCGCCAACGTATGCGTGGCATTGGAGATGAAGCAGAAGAACCTGCCTGCCCTCTACAGGAACCACAGCCAGCCCAATGAAGAGGACTTGAATGAAATCACGCCCACTATCATGGACATAATGGACATCAAGCCGCCAAAGTTCTACAACCGAGTGAACTTCGCCACATTCCTGGCGCAACTTGCCGAAGAACCCAATGCGGATGCCATCATAATGGGTCTGCTCCGCTGCATGCCCAGGGCGATGTACGGCGCACAGCCTGAAGGACATTATGCTCTGGGGAAGGAGACATATTGCCACTTCACCAGCCCAATACGGAGATATCCAGACCTGCTGGTGCATCAGCAACTCATCGCACTTGACACTGGCGAAAAGCACCGCACTCAGGAGGATATGGTGGAAATGGCACAGATATGCAATGCCAACGAGGTAAATTGCGACCAGGCATACTTCGCAGCCAGCGATAGGCTCAAAATCAAATACATAATGGACAACTACCGCAACAACAGGCAAGGCTATCTGGAATGCACCATCCTGAAATTCGCCGCCAACGGCATTTCACTGTACATCTCCCAGTACGCCTTGATGGCGTTCATGACATACGACCAGCTGCCAGGATGCCGCGGCAAGGAGAACGTCAAGAACGGAACTCTTCGCTTCGACCATGGCAAACGCAGTTACACCATTGGAAACACCCTTTTCGCACAACCATTGCGTGTGGACGATATTGCAGGCGAAATGCTGCTGCGCCCCATGCGCACATTCATTTAACATATACAAAAAGTCATTTTAGGAGAGAAAAGTGCTATCACTTGTCATTTCATTTGTAGTTGGGTTCGGCATCTCATTCAGCCTGCACCGTTTTGCTGAATGGGGTATTGTATCGTCCGTAATCATTGGCATTCTAGGCTTTTTAGGTGTAAATGCGCTTATCAGCCTGCTTCTCAAGAAGAAACTGGAAGCGGCGTTCATGGTGGTGCAGAACCACATACTTGAAAAGCAGCAGTACCTTACCAGGAAAGTGAACCTCATGGCTGGCCGAGCCACGCCCAAATTCCAGGCTGAAATCGAGGCAGAGCAGGCCCAGGCGGTGCGTGAGGCAATTTCCCTGCTGGACGGACTGAAGAAATTCGAAAAATGGAACATACTCATAAGGC
>JAFSTJ010000150.1 GCA_017450525.1 Victivallales bacterium
CTCAATGGTGGACTCTTTGAATGCCAGGACAAATTCCGCAAGACTGACATCCAGCAGGAAGACGATCGTTATCTCGATGGATTCAGCCGAAATGCCACGAAGGATAGCAATGGTAATTTCAAGTATCGCGCATTCATACCCAACTGCCTGTTCTTCAGCCAGAGCGAAGACCAGCCGGGTCTTATCACCCTCCTGAATCAGTACAATTTCACCATTGAGGAAAACCGTGCCACGGATGCAGTGGTGTCTTTGGATCCTGAACTGTTGGGACGTGTCTTTGAGAATCTGCTGGCATCCTACAACGAGGAAACTCGTGAAACCGTCCGCAAATCCACCGGCTCATTCTACACGCCGCGGGAAATCGTGGACTACATGGTCGGCGAATCCCTGATCGAGTTCCTTGTGTCCAAGTGCGGCGAGGGGAAACGGGAAATCATTCGTGGACTCGTGGACGGCACCGCTCAGGAACTCCCGTCGGCAGAACTCTCAAACACCATCGTCACCAATCTCAAGGGATTGCGGATACTCGACCCTGCCTGCGGTTCTGGCGCATTCCCGATGGGCTGCCTTCTCCATATCGTTGACATCGTGGAACGGCTTCAACCTGACATCAACAAATACGACCTCAAGCTGGATCTGTTGGAAAACTGCATCTATGGCGTGGACATCCAGGCAATCGCCATGCTCATCTGCAAGCTCCGCTTCTTCATCTCCCTCATCTGCGAGCAGGAACATATTAATTTCCAGGATGTTGAAAACAATTTCGGCATAGAGACCCTACCAAACCTGGAGACCAAGTTCGTCGCTGCCAATACGTTGGTGGCCGCTGACCTACGGTTGCTCTATCCAGACTGGGCGACAAGGGATCTTCATAAGACTCTTTTTGACATGAAAGACGAGCTGCTTAAAATCCGCCACAAGCATTTCCATGCGCGAAGCCAGTACGCAAAGGAGAAATTTCGTCGTGAGGATGAAGAGAAATGCGAGGTGATTCGACAGTATATCCTGCTGACGCAGGCAAGGGTGGATGTCAAAGCACTGCAAGTTGCGGAGGAACAGGTCGCCTACTATACTGAGGAAATCAAGAAGTACCCCGAAAAATGGGAAGACGAGACTGAACGTCAAGGACTCCTATTCGACATTGGTGAACCATCCCTTTTCAGACGTGATGTCAATAAGGCAAAGCGCGATGAATTAAACCGTTATCTTCAAAAGAATATGCAAATCGTTCAGGCTGAAAAGGCAAAGACCGTACCGGACGCCTTTGCCGCCGCCGTCTCCCAAATCACACGCTGGAACCCTTACGACCAGAATGCCTCCTCGCCATTCTTTGACCCAGAGTGGATGTTCGGCGTGGAAAACGGCTTTGACATCGTTATAGGCAATCCACCGTATATCAGTGCGCCAGCACAGTTGCTCAGCGAATCTTTGCGTAAGCAACGGGAGAGGCTCGCAAAGGATAAAAGGTTTAGGACCCTTGTTCAGAAGTGGGATTTGTACATTCCATTCATGGAAATATCCGTTCGATACTTCCTTAAGGACAACGGTGTCTTCACGATGAATGTACCCTACCCGTTGACAAACCAGACATACGGTGCAAAAATGCGTCAAATGCTTGTCCAGGAATACGACTTGTTCCAATTGGTGGACCTGAAGAACATTGATGTGTTTGAAACTGCCACCGTAAAGAACTGCATCCCCTTTGTTCGGAAGAGACCTTCAAGAGGAGCTCTCTGGATTGCCACAGCTGACGAGAAGAAACATATTTCACGTTCTTTCGAGAAAAACACAGAAGAGTTGATGCCCGATGGCACGGCATGTGTATGGTACACTTCTCAAGAAAAACAGGATGTGAATAGGCACGCTGAAATGTTTGTTCTTGGAGACTTCTGCTACATAACTATAGGCATGGTTCTTAATGCAGATGAAAAAACAGCAAAAGGAGTTTTTACTAAAGATGAGTTAATTAGTGAAACAATGGATAACATTCATTGCAAAAAATACATTGAAGGAAAAGATCTAAGCAGGTATTCTATAAAAAGAATTAGATATTTGGAATATGGGACAAGGCGAAGTCCTGGACAACTCCGTCGCCCGACATTTGAGGAACTATATACAAATGACAAATTACTAATTAATTCGTTAGGAGATTTAAAGGTTGCTATTGATTTAGGAATGCATTATTATTGTGAACAACAAGTTCGCATGGCTTTACTTTGGAAAAGCCTTTGCAATGTGAATAATAAAAGCATTGAAGGAAGTGTCAAAAAGTTTAGCAGAATGACTAGAAATGACATGGAAAATCTTTCTTATAAAATTGATTTAAAATTCTTATTAGGAATAATGAATTCTAAATATGCTTCAGTTTTACTTACCAATAACCGTGGAGGGGATTACCATATTACTCCAGAACACATTCGAAATATCCCTATTCCTCTTGCGTCAAAGGAGGAACAATCCCCCATCATTGAATTGGTTGATCGTATTTTGGAAGCGAAGAAAGTCAATCCGCAGGCGAACACTTCCGTTTGGGAAAGAGAGATTGACCAGCGTGTCTATCGTCTCTATGGACTGACTGAGGAGGAAATTTCGTTGATAGAAGTTTAGGAAACAGATGAATGTAAAACAGAGTGGCCGCCCACGGAGAACATCATTTTCCCTTTGCCGCCTCCACAACGGCTATTTCCTGTTCAGTAAGTCCATACAGATGATAAACCAGTCTGTCTATCTCTGTCTCCAAGCCAGTAATGTCTTTATCGGCATCACAACTCTTTGAATTCATGATTTCGTCTACGCAATTTATGAGTGAACGCATGTCTTTGGTAGATGGCATTGGTATAGGGAGTGTCACCAATTCGTACATGTTCAGATGATTGTTCGTGCTGGTTATGCGGAACAACCAATCAATCAAATTCGAGTTCAGGATGGCGCAGACATATTTCATCTCACCTGGACTCCGTAAATAGAGGATATTTACGGAGTCCAGGAACACAATTTTTGTGTTCCTGCACTCCCATGGGCAGGCATTTATTCGATGTTTGTCCGTTGTGCCAGAAATGTTCTGCGAGAGGATGAGATTCTGATTTTCATTTATAGCAAATATTCTTTTGGTTTCTGGGTTAATTTTTGAGTCAAATAGATCATTATCCATATTCCAACGATGGATATGTATTCCTTTGGCGATATATGCCCCTGTCTCAAAGGAACTCTGTATTTTGCCTAAATGAATGGTATTGATATTTCCCTGTGCAGTATCCACAAGGTATTCGGAAATCGTATGTCCAACATTCTTAACCTTTGATACAATGGGTGCTTCGAATGGGCGAATAAGCGGAAATTCGTAATGTTCAGGATAGAATCGAACTACATCACCTTGGAGCATTGCCTCAAAGCGCAAATGGGACACCGTAGTCAGGTCATTGCCAATTGATATTTTGAAATGATGGTTGTCACGCGGCATGATTTTTAGAAAATCAATAATGCACGTCCCCTGCAATACGCTCTTGAACACTTTGTTTTGGCTATTCTCGGTGTTTTTGGGGAATTCCACCAATTTGGAAATGGTCGTTTTTTTCAGAAGCAATTCCCGCGTATGTTTCGCACTCATATCTCCCATTAGTGAACTCTGGACAATGAGAGAAACGCTACCATTGCTTTTGGCGAAATTGTATGCCGCTTCAATGAATACCTTGTAGAGGTTTTGCTTGCCTTTGTCCTTACCTTCTGAATATGGGAAAATCCGTTCGGAATACAGTCCCTTGGGAATTTGCTTATACGGTGGATTGCCTATAACTCCATACTTCCGTGCCTTTCTTGGTTTTCGTTGTCTATATGTTAGGACTTAGTTTTGGTTACTAACATAGGAGACAACACAATGCAAGAGAAACTGTTCGATGCAATCCAAGGATTGCTTGAAGCATCCAGAGGCGATTTGTCAGTGCAGACGTACCGTACCTATCATTTCGTCCTAACCAAGTTTGACGCGTTTTGTCCTGGATTGGAGTGCAATTCACTGACAGAGGAGGTCATTCTGAAATTCAAAGAGTACATGCGAGAATTTGGTAACTGCGAGAACACCATACTGAAGACGCTGGCCTGCCTGAAGATTCTCATCAACAAGTTGATTGCGGTAGGGAAACTCGAAGCAAATCCTTTTGCACGGATACGTATCGGAAAGATTCACAGTAACCGAAAGTACCTGACCGTTGAAGATTTGCGGTGGCTATACACCTCATTCATTGCACAACACAGTCACCTTTCCCGCCCCGAGTTTGACGCAATGCAGGCCTTCCTGTTCTCCTGTTACACGGGGTTGCGTTATTCGGATTTGAAGAGCCTCACATTTGCTGAAGTCAAAGACGGAGCCATCCGCAAGCGGATGCACAAGACGGGCGATAGCGTCTATGTGCCCTTGTCGTCTCAGGCACAGACGCTTATTGGGCTGCCAGGTCATTCTAAGGATGGCAAAGTTCTCTGCGTCACTGAAAACACCTACTTCAACCGCCATCTCCGAGCCGCCGCTGCCAAACTTGGCTTCACAAAACACCTCCACTGTCATTTGGCCAGACATACCTTCGCCACGACTTGTCTGACCATCGGTATTTCCTTGGAAGTAACCAGCAAATTACTGGGACACCGCAGCATCGCAACTACGATGATTTACGCCAAATACGTCGACAAAGTGCTGGACTCGGAAATGCGAAAGTTTCAGAGCATAGAATAAATGACTCAAGAACCATCCATTTCGTCCTTTCCTCATAGAAAACACGCCCTTTTATGCTACATTAAGTTGATGCACAAAAAGCAAAACGAAAACCACTTAGCAGGCAAGGAGTGTCAGGATGGACGGCAAAGAGAACACGGATGTACAGGCGGCATTTGAGTTGCTGAACAATACCCTCGACGAGGAACGGAAGCGGATGGCTTAATGTCATTGCGGGGGTGGCGGAAGAATAAGCGAAACGACAGGAGATTGACTCCATGACGATAGAGGACATCCGAAAACTGATAACAGACGATGAGGACCGCGAGCTGGAAGTGAAGAAAAGCACTGGCGAGCTGAAGGACGGGATGCATTCGGCGTGTGCCTTTCTGAACACCGATGGCGGATGGCTCATCTTCGGCATCACGCCGAAGTCGCTGAAAATCCTTGGCGAACAGGTGACGGACAGCACTCGTCGGGA
>JAFSTJ010000151.1 GCA_017450525.1 Victivallales bacterium
AGGCGCAAGGCCGAATATGGCAAGGCACAGATTGCAGGGCTGGCGCAGCGTCTGACCATAGAGTATGGAAGTGGTTGCGATGAACGGAATCTGCGCTATATGCGTTCCTTCTATCTTGTTTTTCCAATTGGTCACGCACTGCGTGACCAATTAAGCTGGACGCACTACCGCATTCTGATGCGCGTGACGGAGGCAAAGGCACGCGAATGGTATATGAATGAATGCGTTGCCTGCGGATGGGGTACACGCGAACTTGACCGCCAGGTGTCCACCCAGGCTTACGACCGCCTGCTGTCCGCCGCCAATCCTGACCGCCGTCGCAAGCGGCAGGAGGTTCCGAACACGCCTATGCCTGAGAAGCCGAAGTCCCTTGTGCCAGCAGACTTCATACGTAACCCGATGATATTGGAGTTCCTGTCCCTTCCAGATGACGTGAAAATGCACGAGACGCAACTGGAATCGGCCATAATCACGCATCTCAAGGAGGTGCTTATGGAACTTGGCCGCGGCTTCTGCTTCGTGGCAAGGCAGAAGCGCATACACTCCGGCTCGGATGACTATTTCATAGATCTGGTCTTCTACAACTGCATCCTCAAGTGCTATGTCCTCATTGACCTTAAAATGGGCAAGGTGACGCACAAGGACGTGGGGCAAATGGACATGTACCGCAGAATGTACGACGACCTGATTTGCCAGCCTGACGACAGGCCGACCATTGGCATCGTTCTCTGCGACGAGACTGACGCGAACATTGCCAAATATTCCGTGCTGAGCGGCAATGACAAGCTGTATGCAGTCAAGTACACGACTGTAATGCCATCAGAGGATGTGCTTAGGCGCGAGATAGCGGCACAGAAGGAACTGTTTCGTCTCCAGATGCAGGATGAATCAAAGGAACTTAGTAGCCACTGCCCTTTAATATGCTATGGAGGCAACGCTGTCAGTAGATTTGTATTGGGGCATGTCGGTGTGGAAACAGGCGATGTTGGTGTAGTACAACAAAATGTCGGTGTAGAAGGCAGGCTTAACTATTAAACCTATTTTCCCCGAATGTTATCACATCTTATTCAGTTTCGCTGTCTTGATGGAATTCCATTCTCTGTTCTCGCACCAGTAGACCGTTCTTTCCTGCACATCGAACACCATTGAGACAACCGTGGGGCAGACCGTCTGGGACACCGCATGCAAGATTTTGAAGCAGTCATTTACGCCGAAATCGTCCAATGCGTCTTGTAACATGGTCTCCGCCTTTTGGTATCTGTCCCAGCCCATCCACGGATGCTTTTCCGAATCCTGCTTGAATGGGGAGAAGTTAGTCAGAATCTTATATTCAGGCTTTTTGTAGTACAGACTGCCCTGGCCAGGTATGATGTGAAGCACATTTCCATTCGCGTTCGATAGCGCTGACATGAAAGTGACGCCTGGAATGCTATGGACAGGTCGCTTGTCGGCGATGTCACGAATCTCCTGGAAAGACTTTTTCTGCATCAGCAGATCAATATCCAGCATGATGATGTTTTCGCCATCCCCAACTGGATTGCTTCGTTCGTCGAACGGCCAGCAAGTCGGCATTCCCACGAAATCGCCTCTGGCGTTTGCACCAAAGAGCGGAAGCCATCCCTCCTTGGGGTCGTTGATTTCAATGAAAACGCCGTCTGGAGCCGTCCTGACGCGGCTTGTCATGTCCAGAATGTCAAGATTCCATCCGACGATAGTCTTTATTTTGTTTACTACTATGCTTGTACACATGTCTATTCATCCAAATGGTTACGGGCGCCAAAGGTTGATTCCATTAGTCGGATGCTCTTTCCGCCAATCGGAAAACTGAGCGTAGGTGCGGACACCATCGGCAATCACCGCTTGATAATACTCAATGCCCATTATATGTTCGTCCGCGGGCGTGAGATACTTGAGTTCGAGAATCGCACGGCGGTTTTCTGGAGTCAAAGCAGCCTTGATACGCTCTGCTACATGCTCAAAATGGCCGTCAAACTGCGAGCCTTTCAGAATCTGAATCATATCAATCTGCCACTCTTCTCCATGAAACTTGTACCACACATGCCATTCAAGGCACGTCTCATCTGTGGTGGCAAGATTGCGGTATTCAAGGCGAGTGACATTCGGGTTGGCGCAGATTTGTGAGATTGCCTTGAAACTTTCCGCCACATCCAGCGTGTCTGTGTATATGTGGAAATCAATGTCACGATGTTTCATCAAGAGCCCCATCGCCAATGAGCCTACCTGATTGACCTTCGCGCCAATCATTTCCCATGCCTCCCTAATGCCGCTGAGGCAGATGACATCGCGAGCGCAATTTTGGGCATCATTGGCAAGCATCGAAATATCGGCGGCTGGAGCATAGTAGATGCGGGACATTTCGCCGTGAATATCATTGCGGCTTCCCCAATAGGAAAAACCGTATTTCTCATACAAGCCAACGTGGTTTGTGGCAAGGAATACAAACGCTGCGCTATTCTGTGCCGCGCTTTTCCGCGCGTGCTCCATAAGGGTGCCGATGTGATGTTGTCCACGGTATTCGGGAAAGGTGAATACAAAGCCAATCCACGGAGCCATATCTGGTGCGACAATGCAGTCTTGTGTTGTCAGCGTCAGGAAGGAGACAACAGAATTGCCGTCAAGCAGGAAAAAGAGTTTACCATCGCCTCCAAGCGTCTTGGCGAAGGTCTCCTCCTCCAGTAGGCGCACAAGAAATCTGCCGGCCGACCAGTCGCATCGGCGTAGTTCTAGAAGCAGCATTTGCCTGGTAGATGCATCTGACTCAAAATATTCGACTATCCTCATGAAACCTTTATCACGTATTGCATTACATTCTCATTTCTCGTAATCTAACACGACATTGCGCTAGACTTCCCAGAACAAAGCACAAATATAACATACAAGATGATTCATGCTGTGGCAGAAATGGAAAATCTCGGAGCCACCATATATTGTGGTGACCCTTAAACTTGCTAAAATATCAAGTCTGTTATGGGAAGTCTGTGAAGATTTAGGGGTATGAAGTTAAAAAAGTGTGCACCTTACTTGAAAAAAACATTTACTAGTAAAAGTTATGACAAATGTCTGATTCAAAACATGAATACCAAGCAAATAGGAGAGATTGCCAATGGCAAATATCTACAGTCCATATATTTCCGTGATGCCACGGGTACTCTGTGCTGACCAGCAGGAAAAAAGCGTCACAATCCACTTGCGTCAGAAGCATGTTCGCAAGATGCTTGACCAGGTTGAGCAAATACGTGTGTTTCACATGTACAGTCCAGTCTCCGAATGGCGCAAATGGATCATAAACGCTGAGCCAATCAATTTCAGGCGCAATGACGAGAATCATGACCTTACTCTGTTTTTCACTACGCCTAAAGAGGGTGAGTATTCGATATGCCTGGGAAAACTAGATGAAAATGGCACTTTCGTGGAACTGGCGACATTTCAAGTGTATGCGTTAAAGGAGGATTTGTTCCGATTAATGCCATATAAGGGCGATTTCCACATGCACAGCAATTGTTCAGATGGAAAGGAGGAGCCAGAATACGTTGCCGCCACTAACAGAAAAACAGGCTATGACTTCATGGCGCTGACAGACCATAGGTTGTATGCGCCATCACTTGTCGCAAAGAAGGCGATGGAGGATTTTGGCTGCGATATGCTTGTCTGCCCAGGCGAGGAGGTACATCTGCCTCGCAATCCTGTGCACATCATCAACTTTGGCGGCAAAGGGAGCGTGAACAAGATTGCGCAGGACAATGAAGAGAAATACTTTGCCGATGTCCAGGAATATGAGAAAAATTTGCCTGAGAATATAGATGAAATAACCCGCTTCCAAGTGGCTGCATCCGAATGGGCCTTTGACAAGATTCGCGAATGCGACGGAATATCCATGTTCTGCCATCCATTTTGGAGGCCATGGCACCATAATTACATTGGAGAAGATGTGATCGACCTTCTGCTGGAAAGGGCCAGATTTGATGTTTTGGAAGTCATAGGCGGATTCTACAGACCTGACGTGGAATGCAATATGCTCTCGGTGGCGCGCTGGCAGGAGGAGCAGGCCAAGGGCAGACAGATTCCAGTTGCAGGAATAAGTGACTCACATGGTTGCGACGGTGATCTGACAGGTTGGTACTACACCATAATTTTCGCCGAAGAACTTAACTTCAATTCTCTTGCCGCAGGGATTCGGGATAACCGTAGCGTGGCGGTGCACTTGATTCCTGGCACATATCCCACTGTAGTGGGGCCGTTCCGACTCGTTAAATTCGTCTATTTCCTTTTGCGTGAGGTATATCCAAACCACGATGAACTCTGCCGTATAGAAGGCGATATTATGCGCCGAGCGCTGGCAGACGAGGAAAAAGATGCGGTTTCACAGATTGCCTCCAGAAAGGGGGCAGTGCAGCGTTATATGGAGCAATGCTGGGGAAAGGCGCCTTATCCTGGCGCATAAGGTTTTCACAGATATCCCATGTTTTTTCCGCAATAGTAGAAATACATGCCCTACCAGCGAGTAGGGCCGCTCTGCGGCCCCTTGCTCGGCATATCAGAAAAGTAATTTTGTCAGATATTGTCCCTACTAATTTTCTCCAAAAATATCAATTGCGTTATGGAATATCTGTCTAATGTTTTTGAGAGGGGCCCCTTGACTTTACATCAAGAATAATCGTGAAGGCATGGGCCCCAGTATCAATTTACTGCTTGCTGGTGTTGAAGGTCAGCATCAGCAAACTAGTCTCATTAACGATGTGCGTCATTGGCAATGACGCATGATGTTAATCCTGTTTTGGGTTTAGTTGGCCGAATTTATCTGGCACGTTATGGAGATATTCGCCAGTTGGGGACCAGGATGAGCATTCAGCCTTGCCGTTTCGAGTTCGGTTCCTATATAAATTAACAGCAATGGGGCCAGCAAATAGTGGATCATCAATGCCGATGGAAGCAAACGGTATGTAAACATCCATAAGCCATCGGTCATCATATCTGCGCACTCCGACCCATGCCTTGCTCTCCCAACTTTCATCATGCTTCAGGGATCTTTGGGTGGTTGATGCGTCAAAGACCGTCTTGATTGTGTTAATGATGATATGGTAGCCTTTGCCAGCGCCAGTTACATCTGGATACAGGAAAATCTCAATGCTGTCATCCTCCCATATCTTTCCGTTGTCGTGGTCACGGATTTTTGCCTGTATGCCCTTCATGTCTGGCTCGTGCCCGATGAAGCGGAAGATAAGTGAGCGGCGGTTCATGCCGTAGCGTACAGTTGTGCGTGGCATGTTGGTTTCGCTACCGTCATTGGCGCTGAATAGTTCCTCATCCTGCTTCTGCAGGTCGAATTCCTTTTCAATCATAGGCAGGTGTCCCCTGCGGCTGCCTGTTCCCAACAGGCGTATGATGCGGTCCGCTCCCTTGTCGAATTCGCCCTTGACCAATGCGACTCTGCGGCGATAGACGCTGTTTTTAGGCGTTGCCGCCAATGCGCTTTCTGTGTATCCCTTCAACTCTTTTAGGAACTTTACTGTAAACAGAGCCTCTGGATTCACTTTGCTGGTTTTTGCGTATATTTCCTCACGGTGCGCCTGCGCGACAGTCCAGAACGCCAGCATGGGCTTTTCTGCGGGGCCGTAGAATAGTTTGGCATATTCCTTTAGCAGTTCATCGGCCTTGGTGCCTGGATCCATGTAGGTGCGTCCAGTAAGGTAAAGGCCAAGGTGCATCAGGCCAGGCGTATCCATTGTGGCGTAGCATCCAGGAGCGTTGGCAAAGGACTGCGTCTCAATATATTCTCCGCCATAGTTGGGATGTGCTAGAAGCCAGGCAATCTCATTCTGTATTACATTCAGTTGCACGACTGGCAGGTTGCTGTATGGTGGCCAATGGTCAAGATACCAACTCCAGAGGTAGAAGCGGTCCACACGTTTGGACCACACATCGATTTCATCGTGGAGTTGCTTTCTGAACTCTGGATTGGCAAGTGAACTGCGCCTGTTGGTGAACATGACAGCCACATTCTTCATCTTGCCCAGTTCTCTAGGTGGCTTGCGGTATTGCTCGTACGCAAGGCAGCCCACATACTTGTCTGGATGCTTTTCTGCCACCTTTGCGGCGACCTTTGCAGTGAAATTCCAGATGTGATAGGAGAACTGCTCCTCCTTGGGATAGTTGGAGTGCAATTCCGCCTGGCATTTGGGGCAGCCGCAGATGCGCTGCAAGCCGTCCTGTGGCGCGAAGGGATATACCTCCACCATTGGATTCTGGTCAAACCATTTGCAGATGTCAGCAGCGGCCTGCTCGATGAGTTCTGGATTTGTAAGGCATAGATGACCGCCGCCGCCAACTGCGCACAGGTTGCTGAAGTTCCGTTTGCCATTCACCAGCGCAAACCATTCTGGATGCGCTTCCTTGTATTTTAGCATGCTGCGGTACCAATGCACAATGTGCACCAGACGGGCGCCACCGAAGCCCATGCGCTTGGACCACAGCGCGACATCCCTGTTCCTGTTGAGATGGCAGATGTAGGGCCAACGCCAGCCCACAGCAGGGGTCCCTGACATATTCAATTCTGGCACCTTGAAGTCAGGCACATTGGGCACGACTGTTCCGTCTGGACCTGGCATATAGAAGCGAACACCAGCCACACGATGCAGAAATTCATAGACGCCATTCAAAGTGCCAGAGGCACCGCATACACCCACTTGCAGTTCACGGTTGAATAATCCGTCCAATACCCATGGGCGTCCCACGCCCTCAATTGACGGACCGTTGTAGTCATCTCCGTATATTGCGAGGAAGTCCTTGCCTGTGCGGCATACCCAAGTTTCGCTCTTAAGTCCTTTTGCGTTAATGCCAGCGGCAGCCAGCATAGACTGTTCGCCAATGCAGATGACTGGCTTTGCTGTGGCCTCGTGGACCACTGGCAGTTCGGTTCCAGTCATCTGTTTCAGCAGGCTTTGCATCTCGCGTGCCGCCAGTTTCACGCTGGCTGGCGCTTTTGTCGCCACGACAATCTGCTGATATGGGCGCCCGTCAGGTGCAAGCACAGCTGCCGTGCAATGGCAGACGGCGAGAATAAGCATCACAGTCAGCACAAAAGCAAAAGACTTCTTCATAAATACAATTTACTGGTTGAAGTTGGCTACTATGGGAAAATCTTCTTTCCGTTAGTGAGGGTCGCAAAGTCAACCATCACCAGATTCGCTCTTGGTACGGATGAATCCATTGAAACAACAATGTCGCCCCACTTTTGAGGTGACATCGATTCCACGTGTCCGTCTGCAAAGCAGATGTTCATCTGATTGCTGTGTGGATTGCAAATGCCCCAGGTCACGCTAATTGTGGCAAGTGTGTTGTCATGGACAATCTTGCCTCCAGTGACATAGCCAGAATCGCCCCAGCAGGGAGTGCTGCTAGGATTCTTGAAGTTGCCGTATTTGGTCCACCATATGGTGCCATCTGAATTTGTTGTTCCGTATGAGTTTGGCAATGGGTGAACGCCTCCTCCGCTTCCTGTTTTGCGGGGATGGGCCTGTCCGTATGTATCCTGATAAAAAGTGCTATTGAGGTTTACAATGGAGGGGCAGCGGACATATTTGGCACTTCTCCACACATCAGCACTTGTGGTTGTCGAATAGGTCGGGTGTGACTGTTTATATTCGGGGAGGATAAGCCAAAGTGAACTTACGCTGTAATAACTCATCTGGACGTCATCATAGTCATCGAGGTACATTCTCTGGTAGGTTCCGATTTGCCTAAGATTACTGATGCATGAGGTTTGCCTTGCCTTTTCGCGAGCCTTGCTTAAGGCTGGTAGCAGCATGGCCGCAAGAATTGCGATGATTGCGATGACAACCAGCAATTCAATCAAAGTGAATTGACGATGTCTGTTCATGGGAGACTCCTTGTTTTAGGTTACGAACTGGATTTCTTATCTAAAAGTTCAAATGTCAATCTACAGACTGGACAATCCTATTTATTAATGTCCTTGACACCTAAAGGCTGGCAGAAATACCATGAGCCAGTTTCCTTCTTGCCTGTGGCATGGCGATGCTCAAGGATGTTGAGTGCTGTCTCGAAATGGGCGGCGATGTTGTGATCCAGCGTGGGGAGTTTGTTTTCATCATTGGATGCCCAACGGGGGGAGTCTATATGAACAGGCAGAAGTTCATCAGGTATGTTTATGTGGGCATGACGGCATGCCTCCTTGAAGGCGGTGCTGCTGTAGGGCACGATGATGGCGTCCATGTCCTTGCGATGAGCCCGCAGATGCTCGGTCATCTGCCTGCATACGTCTTTGCGTTGGCTATCGGTCAGGACGCCGTCATTGCCACTTGCGAGTGGGAAGATGTGCTCCTGTATCCAAGCCGTGTCCAGCCCTGCATTTTGCAAGGACATTCTCCAGTATGCCAGACGATACATTTCCAGTTCGTTTTCCAAGGAGCCGCAGAATATGCCTGGACGTTTGCGGCCTTTTTTGCGCAGATAGTCCAGAATCTGGGAGACTGTCTGCGATTCGTCGCATATTACACTAGTGACTTGTGGTGAGCCTGACAGTTTTCCCAAAACAAGCACTCGGTTGCAAACAAGTGGGAAGGTGGCGGTGAAGCGTCCCCAGTCGGCTGTAAGGCAATAGAATATCGTGTATGCGTCAGGCGAGTTAATGGCAACAGAAGCCTCGTGCACATCTGTGCTTTACAGGGGCACAATTTCCACATTCCAGCCCGTTTCCCTGAAACGTGCCAGATTCTTCTCCAATTGAAGTGAATAGCGCTCCCAGCATTCCTGGTGCAGCACCAGGTTAAGGCACTTGGCCTTGGGGCGGTTATTGGCATCAGAATACAGCGTGAAGTAGCCTTTGCCACGACGGCACTGGAGAAATCCCTCCTCCTCCAGCAACTTCAGCGACTTCAGGGCAGTGACATAACTGACGCCATATTCCGCCACCAGTTTATGGACGCCAGGGAACTGCACATTGAATGGATATTCACCTGAAATGATCCTCTTTACCAGAGCATCCTTCAACTTGACGCACTTTATGTTCTCGGAGTTTTTCATAAGTGGTATATATTTTATTCTGTATATCTAAATTTGCAAATGACATAATTACAAAAAATCATCTTGATTGGAAAAGTGCGGAAATTCGTTCCGACTAATGGTCTTTCTTCAAAAAAAACACTACATTATGGACAAAACGCGAATAATTTGGAAACATAACTGGAAAGAATTGAATAATAACTGCTATGTGGAATCCTGGTAAACAATACGATGTGATAGTGGTTGGGGCAGGGCCAGCGGGGATTGCCGCAGCAATTGCCGCATCCAGAAACGGAGTTCGCACCTTGCTCGTTGAGCAAAATTCACGCCCAGGAGGAGTGGCTGTTGGATGCGGCTGCCCTGCTTTCATGGGCTGTGCCAGGGAAAGTCGCCAGATCATAAGCGGCATTGGGGAAGAGTTGGTCCGCCGCTTGGTCCGCCGCAACGCCGCCATGCTGAAACGCTCATTACGACGCGACTTTGCAGACAGCCCAATCCTGGAGGATATTGTCAGCAGCGAAGATGATATTGCACTTGAGGCCAATCGTATGCTTGCGGAAGCAGGAGCCGACCTCCTAT
>JAFSTJ010000152.1 GCA_017450525.1 Victivallales bacterium
GGCGAATCCAGGCTGCGAAGTGGGTCTTATCCCCATGTCCGTCGGCGGCACTGGACTAGTCAGCTGGATGCCAGGGGGCGTGGACAAGTGGGATCCTATTGTGCATCCCTACGATGAGGCGATACGCACTGCACGCGAGGCGCAGAAAAGCGGGGAGATAGTGGCCATTCTCTGGCACCAGGGGGAAAATGATGCCGCAAGTATGAACCTGAACTACAAAGGTGAATTGCGCACCGTGATCGAGAACTTCAGGCGCGATTTGAACTTGAGTGAGAGCGTGCCTTTCATAATGGGTGAATTGGGCAGCTTCTACAATACAATTCCAGAGAAAGGCGTCGCAATGGTGGATGAGGCCATGCACCAACTAGCCGCTGAAATGAAGGGCGTGTATGTTGTGTCGGCCAAGGACCTTGGACATCGGGGAGATAACCTGCACTTCAACCGCAAGGCGGCTGTGACTTTGGGTCAGCGCTATTTTGAGGCGTTCATGGCTTGTTGATTTGGGGTTAAAAATAAGGAGAATGCAGAAAATGAAAAAGACATTTACATTAATTGAATTGTTGGTTGTGATCGCAATTATCGCTATCCTTGCGGCCATGTTGTTGCCTGCGTTGAGCAAAGCACGGCAGAAGGCTCACAGCGTAGGGTGCCAAAGCAATTTGAAGCAGGTGGGCTTATCAATGATTTTGTACACGGAGGATAATGATGGCAGCTATACGCCTACAGGCATACAGTTGTCTGGGACTACGGGCAATGACAACTACCATTTCTGGAGCAAGATACTGCTGGTTTCTGGTGAAATGAATGATTCGGCGATTTTGTTTGACACGAATGACGTGTCGGTATATGCAAATAGCGGTCGCAAGGAAGGAGTTAATTTGTCCTACAACAATGCCAGCCGTACAAGTTACGGCTATAACAGAAACCACATTGGCGCCTGCACCAGGGAACTTGCTTCCACAGACCCGCGACGCCCAAATCCAGCAATGAGGCAGATGATTGAAAATCCATCTGGTTGCATGATTTTCGCCGAAACGCAGAACGAAGTAGAGACCCCCACAGGAACAATCTGGAACAATGGTGGCAGTGGCCGTTATGGCTTCAATGACCAGTATGCCCGCAGCGACAGCAATTCACATGCAGGCATTCTCTGCGCACCCCATGGCGCCTCCACCAATGTGTCTTGGGCGGACGGGCATGTCACCAACGAAAAGACAATAGCGCAATTCTCGCGTAACGCATTTAATCCCCACATGACAGCTACTTGCAATCCCTATTTGTGGCCTCCTTTCACAAATGGCCCAACTGCGAAAAACGCCAACAACTACATGGACTGGTACTAAGCATTTTCAACCCGAATGAGTGCCACTTCGGTGCTCGCATTTAAAATCATGAAAAAATATCTTGTTTTGCTGTTGTTAAGTTCGTTTATGCTCATGGGAAATACCTTGTTCAATGTGCAACTTGAGGATGCGATTAAACTGCCTGACTTTGACTTGATTCAAGGCGCGGATGAAAAAATCTTTGACCTTCCTGCGCTGCCAGAGAAGAAGGGTTTGATTCCCGTATTGAAATGCAATATGTTCACTGCGGCATCGCGTCCCGCTGGCTGCAATGAATTTCCTGAATTGAGCATAAATGAGATGCCTTTGACGCGCTATTCCCGTGAGAACGAGCGTTTGCTGAACAGGGAGCCTGCATTCCACCTGAAGGCATATCCAGGGCGCAGTTTCTCCGTGTTCAGCGGTGCCAGGATGGTGATGATATTCGCGCCTGATGCCGAGTCCGCAAATGGAAGCGTCGAGGAAGGCAATGGTGCGGATTTCCTTATGCGCATAGACGATGTGGTGCGCGGAGTGGATGGCAATTCCCTGCGTTTCTTCAATGCCAGGGCAAATGCGGGTAAACTTTGCGTGCGCAATTTGGAGATAGGCTATCTGAAACAGGAACTGCTGCCGCCGCCAGTGTCCCGCATTCCCAAGCGCGGGCCCATAAAGGACAGCTTCAAGTCAGGCAAGCTGGTATTGAAGCAAGGTAGCGCAGGCGGTTTTGCGCTACTTGATTCACGCACGGGATTGGAATTGAGGGTTGAGACAGCCCTTGGCATGAAATCCACTGTGGAGGCGCAATTCAAGGCAGAGGACGGCGAGGCTGGCGCGGAAGTGCACAAGTCGCTCTACGGCATTGACATCAGCGGCACATTCGGGCAATTCAAGTTGAACAGGCATCTTTCCATAGAGGGGGATGTGCTCTGTTGGCGTGAGAGATGGGAGAACATCGGCAAAGAGGATATGGGCCTGCCATTCAGGCATCGCTTCTTCCTGCCTTCGCCAAAGACGCGCTTCCATCTCGGAGGCAATCCTGATGCGGAAACCATCGTGAGCGAGGCAGCGAACCCCAGCATCTTTGTGTCTTCTATGGAAAAGCAGGGCTGTGGCTTTGGCATTGTGGCTGAGAATGACTGGCTAAGGCTGTTGATGGGGCTGAACGCATCAGGCGGCGTGGCGGAAATCTATTCAGACCAGTTGGCGCTGGAGCCTGGAAAGTCCATCACATTCCAGCTCATGATTTTGCCGCAAAGCAGTGGCGAGGGATACTGGGGCTTTATAAACCAGTTGCGCCAGCTGTGGAGCCTGAATGGCCCTGTGATGAAACGCCCATTCTTCTGGGCCACAAACATTCATGCCGCCCAGGGTGCGTCTTTCCAAGAGAAGATAAAGAACAGCTATGCCCATTTGGGGCCAATATACGTGGCATTGCCGCCTTGGCTTACCTCTTTGGACAGAAATGCCATTATGTCGGGATATTATCCCAAACTGAAGACAGGGCAGGAGCCAGCGCCTGGAAATAGCCCTGAATTCGATGTGAACGCATTCCTTACTTTCAAGCACCAAGACAGATACTGGTCGCAGTACAGGAAGGACATCGGCAATATAAAGGACAATGCACCCAATGTGGATGTTGTTTTGATGACACATCCAGCCATGTACACTGTTTACAGACCCCTGGCGCATTTGTGGCCTAGGGCGGACAGCGTAATCCTCACTGCGGAGGGAAAACCCTTTGAATCCATGTATTACAGCCGTGTCTGGCTTAGAGATAAGTGCGACAAGGACTTCGGCATCTACTATTATGTTCCCCGTGTGGGAAATACGCACTACAAGATGAAAATGGATGAGATGGAGAAGGTCTTCCGCGAAACAAGTGCCGTGGGACTCTACAGCGATGAATTCTGCTGGTGCTTCTCACAGAGGGGATACAGCAGGTACGACTATGGGCACAGAGACGATTATTCTGCCGATTTGGATGAAGACGGCACAGTGCGCCGCAGGAAGTGCGACAATGGCTTTGCTACAATACCGTTCCAGCTGGACTATCTTGCGCGCATACACGGCAAGGGCAAGTTCTTCATGGGTAATGGTGCGGCAGGTGTGGAAAGTGTCATGAAGTCCCCGTATATGCGTTTCTGCGAGGGCGGCAATGGCGTGGGCATGATGTCCAACGCCCATTTGAATCCAGTGCCCATGATATTGGGCAACTATGGGGATCGCAGCACTCTGTCTGGCGTGCTAAAGGCGGTGCGCACGGCGTTGTCCGTGGGCTGCGCATTTTCGCCAGATGGCACGGTCAATCTGCTTCTGCCTGATGCGGACAATTTCATCTGCAAGCAGTATCCGCTGTCGGTAAAGAAGATTTATTCTGGCGTGATCTATGGTGAGCAACGCCTCATCACCAGCAAGAGCGGCAAGTATGATGTTGGCAAAAAAGGCACGTTCAAGTTGTTCTTGTATGGCAA
>JAFSTJ010000153.1 GCA_017450525.1 Victivallales bacterium
AGTAGCCGTAGGATGGTTGATGCACCATTATGCGGGAGTGTGGCAGCGCATAGCGCTTGCCAGGCGCACCTGCCGCCAGCAGAACCGCGCCCATGCTGGCTGCCTGACCCATGCAGTACGTGCGTACGTCGCAGGACAGCATCTGCATTGTGTCGTAGATTGCGAGACCAGCAGTGACTGAACCACCAGGACTGTTGATATAGAGGTCAATGTCCTTCTTTGAATCCTCGCTTTGCAGGAACAGAAGCTGGGCTATGAGCAGGCTTGCCATCTCATCTGTGACTTCGGCGCCTAGAATTACGATTCTGTCCTTAAGCAGTCTTGAAAAAATATCCGAACCTCTTTCTCCGTGCCCCGTCTGCTCCCAGACGTAGGGCATAAACAAATTGTTTTTGACCTCTGTCATTTTTGCTCCAATAATGTTTTTACCTTTGTTTATGAATAACGCCGAGGGGTTATAATCCTCGGCGTGTGCGATGCTTTATCTCAGGCCTTTGCTGGTACTTCGGTTTCCGTTATATTTGCCAGTTCAATGATTTTAGCTATGGTGCGTGAATCGCGGACATTCTGGATGGCTGCCTGGAATTCGCCTGTCGAGGTCTTTTCCTTCACCACGGTGTTGAGGTTTGCCCTGCCGTCCCCAATTTCCCTCTGGAACGAGTTGGCCACGGACACAAGGTCTTCCTGGCTGACGCCAATGTTCTCCTGCTTGGCAATCGCATCAAGTATGATCATCTGGCGCAGGTATTTAGCCACATGGTCCTTCAGCTGCTGCAATTCCTCTGCATCTTCCAGCTTTGCCTTCAGTTCTTCATCTGAAAGGCCTCTCTTCTTCAACTGTTCGTTTCTGTTCTGGATGCTGTGCTCGATGACATTGTTCAACTGCGTTGGCGGCAGCGGGAAGTCCTGTCCTTCCAGCAGCTTGTCAATAATCTGCTTGGCAAGGCTGTTCTGCTCCTTTTCGTTCTCCTCGCGCTCCATGACGTTCCTGATGACCTTGCGCATCTCTTCGATGCTCGGCATTCCAAAGCGCTTGGCGAATTCGTCATCCAAAGCAGGGCGCTGCTTGGCACGCACGGACTTGACCTTGAAATGGTACTGGAGGCTCTTGCCCTTGAGTTCATCCGATGCGGCAAAGTCCTCTGGGAATGCGATGGTGGCATCCCTTTCCTCGCCTGCGGAAATGCCCATTAGCGCCTTTACGCAGCCAGGCAGCACTTCTGGTTCGTGCAGGGCAATCCAGGTATTCTCGGCTTTGACCAGATAACTGGATTTGTCGCTGACTTCCATGCCCTCTGGGATTGTCGCCTCATATCCCAGTTCCAGCATGTCGTTTTCCTCGGCTGCCTTCTGGGCTTCCTGATATGAGGAACCCATTTCGGCGAAGGAGTTCAACCTGTCCTCGACTTCCTGGTCGGTGACGGTGTGCTTTTCCTTTGTCAATGCCAGACCCTTGTATTCTGGGATGGTGATCTTCGGGTTGACTTCCACCCTGACTTCGCACTTGACTGGCTTGCCAGCTTCGTATTTCTCTGGTGCGCTTTCAAGAGAGGGGCTTCCCACGATTCTGCCTGGCAACTCTGTTTCAGCTAGACCCTCTTTGTAGGCTGTCTGCACAATCTCGTCCATAGCCTCGGCGATGATTCTTGCGCCGAAATGCTTTTCTATAAGCGCCGGAGGCATTTTGCCTGCGCGGAAACCTGGCAGGCTAACCCTGCTGGTGACAGCCTTTCTTACTTTTCTGTAGATGGCATCGGCCCTTTCCGCTGGCATTTCCAGCTGCAACTTCATCACGCAGGGCTCTACCTCAACTACATTCACGATTACTTTGGCTTGTGAAAGTTCCACTTTTACACCTCAAAACATATTGTGTTTTATGACTCGGCCATTTTACGGCTCACAAAAGCCATACTATATTACCACTCTTGACTTTTGCACATTGTAAAGCCAAAAAAAGTAATTTTCAATTACATCCATTATAACGCATATACTCATGGAAAACTTTCACGACAGCGATTGGAAATGGCAAATAAAACATGCTTTGAGGACGCCTGAACAGTTTGCCGCCTTCTTCAACTGGGGAGAAGACCAGTTGCAGAAAATAGTTGAAACGGCAGCAATCTACCCAATGCTAGCCACGCCTTTCTATGCATCGCTGGCAAAATCAAACGACATGGATGACCCCATCGTGGCACAATGCGTTGCCAATCCAAGGGAGTTGGAGGCAGGCGGCGAAGACGACCCGCTGGGCGAGGAGGCATCTTCACCTTTGCCAAGGCTGGTACATAGGTATCCTGACAGGGCGCTGTTCCTTACTTGCAATGTCTGCGCCGTG
>JAFSTJ010000154.1 GCA_017450525.1 Victivallales bacterium
AGAATGTGGGCTTTTGTCCTAAATGCGGAAACTATATGGAGCGTGGAGGCAAATGCTCCATTTGCGATGACCCGAGCCGCCAGCAGGACATAATCTGCGTGGTAGAGCAGGTCGCCCAGATAATCGTAATTGAAAAGTCGGGCTGCTACAAGGGCATCTACCATGTACTTGGAGGCAAGCTATCGCCCATGTCGGGCGTGGGGCCTGAGGACTTGAGGATAGAGCCTCTTAAAGAACGCCTTGCATCGGGAACCGTAAAGGAACTCCTCATTGCCACGACGCCTGATGTGGAAGGTGAGGCAACCGCAAACTACTTGGCGCAGCTGTTCTCAAGCCAGGATTTGCTAGTGTCCCGCATCGCCGCAGGCATCCCTGTTGGTGCAGACTTGGCATTTGCAGACCCAGCTACACTGGCATCGGCCATTTCAGGACGACGGAAAATCTAAGGCAACCTGAGTGGGCGCCGCTTCGGCGCCCACATAAATAACAACAAGGAGCAAAAGACAATGTACGTAGGAAGAATTGTTGCAGTAGGCTGCACAAAGGCTGGTTTGGGTGCGGCTCTTTATCGTGTTTCATCCCGCTCATTCCCAAATAGGGAGGCAAAGGCTCTGTCCAGGGGCATTGCAATCGTGCCAAAGCCTGGCTTTGAAAATGACATCCAGAAGAACCCATACATCGCATACAACTGCCTGCGCACGGCGCGGGGCTTGGCAGTTGTCAGCAATGGCTCCCAGACTGATCCAGTTGCGGAGAAAATCGAATCTGGCATGGCTCCCAGGGACGCTCTGGCATACGTGATGCTGTCTATGGACTATGAACATGACTCACTTGACACTCCCAGAATCACAGGTGTGGTCCAGCCTGATGGTCGCAAGGGCTGGCTGGCAATCGTGCGCAAGGACGCACTGCTGGTGAAGGAATTGGAAATCAAGCCTGGACAGGCATTCTACGTCTGCACATACGAGCGCAATGAACCTGGCTATGCCCAGGCTGACAACGCATTTGACGCCGCAAGCGCTGAAGATTGCTGTGACTTCATCCTCGGCAAGGGCATCTTTGCTGATTTTGAGAAGCCAGTCTCTGCTGCCTGCGCACTTGCAGACGCCAGCGGCAACTTCGCAACCGCAATGAAATAATAGTTCGATGCGCGTCATTCGGCGCGCATCGTTCGGGGCGCGGAGCGACAACGCTCTGCGTCAATCCCATGTCCTGGCGTGAATTATTCCCATTTGCAGAGCACTATTTTACCACAATTGAAGGGCATCGCCTTCATTATGTGGATGAAAATAGTGCTAGTAAAAACTGTATATTAATGCTACATGGCAATCCCACCTGGTCATTCATGTACAGGGGACTCGTGGCAAAGGCAGCTGCATCGGGATGCCGTGCCATTGCGCTGGATAACCTGGGATCGGGACTTTCGGACAAGCCACAGGACTGGCAATACACGCTTGAAAAGCATATTGCCAACCTGGAGCAGTTCGTTGCTTCTTTGAACTTGAAGGACATAACGCTGGTCATGCATGACTGGGGCGGTCCCATAGGAATGGGCTATGCGGTGCGACATCCTGGAAATATACGTCGCCTGATCTTGATGAACACTGCTGCATATCTGCCCAGGGATGTGCCTCGCCGTATTTATCTCTGCCGCATCCCCTGGCTTGGCTCGTTTCTGGTGCGCCGTCTCAATCTGCTGATGAAGACTGCCTTGCGCAAGGCGGTCTCAAAGCCTCTTTCGCAGGATGTCATCGACGGGTATTGCTTCCCTTATCAAAACTGGAATGACAGGATTGCCCTGCTGAAATATCCCCAGGACATACCTTTGTCAAAAGGGCATTCCAGCTACGTTGCATTCAAGAAGCTAGAGGACAGTCTTGGCTTGCTTTCCGATAAGCCAATCGCGCTTCTATGGGGGGAGCGTGACTTTTGCCTGCATACTGGCTATCTCGAATTGTGGAGGCGCATATATCCCGATGCAAAGGTATTCCGCTATCCTGATGCATCACATTTCCTACTTGAGGACAAGGCATCCGATGTCTTGGAAACAATAATGGATTTCATTTCAAATACCTGAAATGCGGACCTTGTTTAAAGTCATATTGGGCGTGATTATTGCCTGGTTTGGCGCAATCTGCGCAATTACGGCACTGCATGAGGCCGTCAACATTCCTCGTGGAATACTCAGCT
>JAFSTJ010000155.1 GCA_017450525.1 Victivallales bacterium
TGTAGAAGATACTTACTCTTAAGATTATATATAAATCAACGAAATCAACCTTTCCCTCTTCCACTAAACACAACTCTATACATTACCCGCGAAGCGCATTTCGCCAAGGCGAAATGCGCTTCGCGCAGTAAGGGATAGAGGTGGGGTTTGTGGAGGGGGAAGGGGCCGTTTGGCCCCTTCCCCCTCCCCAATGAATAAATATGAGTTAGTGTTCCAGCGCCAATGTGGCGGTGACGCGGTCGCAGACTTCGGCGGGGCCGAAGTACTGGATTGGTCCTGGATAGACGAAATCAACGCCTTCTGCCCATGCGTCGCGGTTTGCGGCGAAGGTCTTGAAGGGTTTGCCATCCAGTTCCACCAATGCCTTGCGGATGACGGGCACATCCTTTCCGTGGCGGTGTTCCATATTCATCATCATGGTCAGCGGAATGCCGCCTGCTTCCCATTCTGTGGCTGGCATGGACACATTGCGCACGCTGGACATATATCCAGTCTTGCCAGCGCCGATCAGTGCGGAGGCGGTGTAGCCCAGGCTGTAGCAGTAGTCAGCATCGAAGTTTGATGGAGCCGCGCAGCGTCCTTCGTATCCGAAGAAGTGAGCCTGTGTGCTGAACTTGACCTTCTTTTCCATCTTGGCGATGCGCTCTTCAATCATGGCGATGAGCAGTTTTTCAGTCTCGATACGTGAGACCTGCACATTGCCGTGTGGGTCGCGGTCGCCCAGCAGCTGGTTGCGGATTGCGGCTGGCAGCGATGCCAATGTAGCGGCGTTTTCGGGCTTGAGCAGTTTCATCACGAAGTCAGCCTTTGCTTCGGGTGTAGCCTGTGCCTCAAAGTCCTTGGCATTGATTGCCAGCAGGTCATTCAATGCGGCGATAAGGGACTTCATCTCGGGGATGAATTCAATAAGGCCTTCTGGAACCAAGACCACACCGAAGTTCATCTTCTTTTCGGCACGAGCCACCACCAGGGCGGTCAGCTTATCGGCGATTTCTGCCAGGGATGTCTTGTTAGCGGCCACTTCCTCGGAGATGAGGCAGGCTGTAGGATGTGTCTGAAGTGCGCATTCCAATGCGATATGGGAGGCGGAACGTCCCATCAACTTGATGAAGTGCCAATATTTGCGGGCGGAGTTTGCGTCCCTCATGATGTTGCCGATCAATTCGGAATACACCTTTGTTGCGGTATCGAAACCAAATGACACCTCGATCCACTCGTTCTTCAGGTCTCCATCAATGGTCTTGGGGCAGCCGATAACCTGTACGCCAGTCTTCTTGGAGAGCATATACTGTGCCAGTGTGCAGGCATTGGTGTTTGAATCGTCACCGCCGATAATGACGACTGCGCTGATGCCATGGGCCTTGCAGTTGGCTGCCACTTTCTCGAACTGGTCTTCGGTCTCCAACTTTGTACGGCCAGAGCAAATGATGTCGAATCCTCCTGTGTTGCGGTATTCATCAATCTTCTTTTCATCGAGGATGATGTACTTGTCGTCGATCAGTCCAGAGGGTCCGCCCAGGAAGCCGTAAAGTTCGTTCTTGGGATTCAGAGCCTTCAGTCCATCAAACAGGCCAGATATGACATTGTGCCCGCCAGGTGCCTGGCCGCCAGACAGAATAACGCCAACCTTGATGGGCTGCGTGTCACGCTGTGCGCCATTGACGAACTTGACTGCAGGCATCCCGTATGTATCTGGGAACAGAGCCTTGATTTTTTCCTGGTCTGCCACTGACTGTGTTGGTTCGCCAAGTTGTGCTTTGGCAAATGGGCCGCACTCGTTCAGGACTGGGGGCAGCTTCGGCGCATACGCCGCGCGTGCCTTCTGCAATGGGGAAATCTGTGTCATTTTTTATTGCTCCTTGTTTTTATTTTGCCGCGCCCCGATAAGGCGGGGTCGCGGTTAGGTTAATTGCGTTTTTTCGTGCCAACATTCACTTACTTGTCTGCCAGGAATGCGTACATTTCCTTTGGCAGCTTGTCGATGGAAACGATGCTGGCCTTTGCGCCATTGGGCATGGTCAGTTTTTCGCCTTTGCCCTTGCCCACCAGCAATTTGCCCAAAGGCGAATCGTAGGAGATGATATGCTTTTCTGGATCGCTGTCCAGCAAGCCAAGGATGTAGAACACCTCGGTTGACTCGTCGTTGTACTTGATAGTGACAGCGCAGCCTGGCACGACTGCATTGTCCAATTGCACGTCTGCAAAGTCAGTTGCCCGCAAACCAACGAGGCTCTGCTCCCATTCGCGCCTGCGCAGTCCCAGCATGCGCTGCCTTTCCTTTGCGTACTTGTATTCGGAGTTTTCACTCAAGTCGCCCAGGCTTCTGGCGAATTCAATGGCCTTGGTGTTCTCGGGTATCTGCACATCCACCAGATCATTGAGTTCTGCAACGCGCTTGTTGTACGCACGGATAGAAGTCACCTTGCCAATGGTAATCTTGGCGGCGCGTTTTTCCTCAATGTCGGAGATGTATTCAGGGTAAATCTCCGCAATCTTCACCAGAATGCTCTGGATTTCGCCCGTATCCAGCAATGGATAGCGTTTGACGCAGCGGATAAGGTCAATCACCGCCTGGTGGTCGCCGTTTCTCATAACCATCACCTGGAATTCCTCGTCATCAAGAAGCAGGCGCCTCAAATCCCTTTGGGCCTTGAGATAGTCGCCTTTGACCTCGGCGCGCAATGTCTTGAATATCAAGGTCGCCTCGCCAATGTACTTCTGCTTGATGTCTTCCAGATTTGAACGCCAGAGCCAGTACACTACATCGCAGGAAACGCGGTTCGTGGCCAGAGCAGCCTTGACTGTCTCCACCAGTTCATCCAACTTGCCCAATGCCTTGAGGGTATGCTCCACGTATGCCCACAGGCGGTAAGGCAGCCTGATTGCCAATTTGGCCAAATATTCAGTTCCAATGACCTTGGCCGTATATTCAAACCATTCCTGAGCTAGTTTGCCAGGAAGTTTGTTGGACACATCCACGCAGGTATTGACATCCTTCCACACCAGTGCATCCGATATTCCCGGGCCCATGTCGTAAAGGTGTTGTATCGCCTCGGCATTTCCAGTCTTGAGGAGGAGTGAGATTGCCAGTGCGAAGCGCTCAACGCTTTCAGCGCGATCCTTGCCGTTGTCGATGATGCGTTTCACATTGTCCCAATGTGGTTCGCCTTCCACATTAAGAGTTGAGACTTTTTTCAGACGTTCAGACAGCTCGAGCACGTTACGGCTGTCATCCCAGCGCAATTCAGCAATCGCGGCCTCCTCCTTCTCTTTTGCGACGGTCTGGGGCATTTCCCTGACGCCGCGGATCTGCATGTCAAAGTGCCTTTCACTCATTACTGCTGGCACTAATATCGACTTCACCAGCTCATCGGTGACTGGCCCTCCTGCTGCCAAGCTATCCCTGTATTCCTTGAGATAGCTGCGCCCTTCGCGGAACGTTGGCAGGATACCGCCTTTAAGCAGTATCTGCAAAGAGGAAAGGTCCTTGACCACCACATATTCGTCCATGAAAGTCTTCAGCGGCACAGTATATCTGCGTTCAAACTGCAATTGCACCTGGCTCTGTGCATCGTCCAACGCCACGACCTGCCCGCAAAGCAAATCCTTGTCATAGCAGATTGCCGCCATTTTGATTTCCCTGAGCATCTGCCAGCGCTGGTTTACCTGCGCCAGAGACATCTCCGCATTGTCCAATCCCAATGCGGAAATAAGCCCATCCGTGTCCTTGTAGGTGTTGAACTGCATTTTAGCCAGCATGGCGTATTTTTCCCTCAAGGCGGGGGAATCCAGATTCGCCGCCAGGGACAATCTCAGCAGATTCAACTTTGTGGGAGAATCGATCTTGCGCTTCTCCTGCTTTTCAAAATACTTTGACAAGCGTGTCTGGAACAACTTTTGGAAGTTGGCAGGCCATTCCTCACCAGTTCTGTTGGCCCTGTCCATTAGGCTAAGGATTGCCGCCATGTCCTCGTCATTGCCACGAGTTATGCCGTCCAAGTAGTTCTGGTAGTCCTTGAAGTTTGTGAAAATGCTCTTGTCAGCCATTTGCCGTTTTTCCTTTCTCCGAGTGTTGAGTTGTTATCTTTTGTTGATTATCTTATAGTTTCTTTGCACGTTTTCAGCGATGAGCCTGGCCTCGGCCAAACTCCACAATGGCGGTGTCACCAAGGCACCGTCAGCATCCAGTTCTCGTGGCAGTTCCATGAATCCGCTGATGAATCCATCCACTATCATAGCCACCTCCAGCTTGCCACCCACGGACTGCACTTCCGACCAGAGCCCAGGCGCGAAGTCATCAAAATATATCTTCAATGCCGCCCTGTTGCCTTTATCTTGGCGCAGCACATCGATTTTAAGGATATGCCTGGAATCAATCATCGGGAAACTGCGTATCATTCGCTTCTTGCTGCCGTCAATGGAACGGGCCGTGACTATCAGCGAAGAGTTGGCATTGTCCCGTTCTGCCTCCGACACCACCTGGTGCAATGCCAGCTTGAATCTAGTCTGCGGAATCATGCTATTGCATGAGGCAAGAAGCAAGGCCACAATGGCAAATACTATGTTCACAGCTTTTTTCATTCGTTGAACTTCCTATAGAAAGATGCCAGACTTATGCCAAGGGCGCGGCTCGCCGCCTCCTTGTCCCCGTTGAAACGCTCCAAAGTCTTTCGTAAATACTGCCTTTCACATTCCTTTAGGTATGCCTTCAATGTAATCTGCTCTCCCACCGCAGGCATTTCGGGTTCCTGCGGCACAGAGGGCTCGGTTCGCATGGGTTTCAACATTTCCGCAGGCAAATCGGATGACATGATTTCAATCCTATCATCAGGAAGCAATGCCGCCGCACGCAAAAGCACATTCTCCAATTCCCTGACATTACCTGGCCAGGGAGCATTTTGAAGCATGACCATGGCTTCATCGCTCAAAATTATATTCTGATACCCGAATTTGGACAGTAGGAACTTCGCCAGCGGCACTATGTCCTCACGCCGTTCACGCAATGGCGACAAAGTCAAAGGCAGCACATTCAGGCGGTGGAACAAGTCCAACCTGAAACGGCCCTCCTCTATCGCCTTCTCAAGATTTTCGTTTGTGGCTGTTATGATGCGAGCGTTCACTGGAATGAACTCATTGCCGCCCACGGGCCGTATCTTCCGTTCTTCCAGGACACGCAGCAATGTCTGTTGCATGCTGGGCGAAATTGTGCCTATCTCATCTAAAAACAAAGTGCCGCCCGATGCAGTTTGGAATAAACCTTCCTTGCTACGGACGGCACCTGTGAACGCGCCTCTCACGTGCCCGAACAACTCCGATTCAAGCAGCTGGTCACTTAGAGAGGCGCAATTTATCGCCAGGAACGGGCGTTGCTCTCCAAGCCCAGCATTATGAATCGCCTTGGCGGCAAGTTCCTTGCCTGTTCCGCTTTCACCGCGTATCAGGACATTCATTCCGCTGGTCGCCATTCGCCCAATCTGGCGGTACAACTCCTGCATGGATGGGGATTCGCCAAGCAGACACCCAAAATGAAGCTGCCCTTCCTTCACATCCTGGACTGACTTCTGGACAGGCGCTGGCTTAGACGCAAGCTCCATCTCCTGCGCAGTCTTCAAGGCGGACAGCACATCACTTTCCCGCACAGGCTTCAGCAGCCTCACAAAGGCAAGCCCCTTCCGCACGGCCTCGTCTGCCGCAAGTATCCCTGCATAGTTCGCGGTAACGGCGACTGGAACAAGGCATACATCGGGGAGCATGGACACGTCGCATATCAGCAGCGTCCAATTCTCCTCCTCCAAAAGACGGGAAAGCTCACCTGCTTCTTCACACACGCGGACACCACAGTCCATTCTGCGGAGTATTCCCTTGAGAACCTCTGACAGGTTTTTGTCCCCATCCGCTATGAGCACTTTATCTTTCACAAAATCGGCTCCGTAAAATAAACGGCATAATATAGCCCAAAATCCCAAAGTGACTACACGGTTTTCATAAAACAAAATCGTTCCGCATATGTCCGCGCGGCCCCTGGCCGTGCGGATATAATTGCCAATGCATTAATGGTTTTTTCATACGAGTGTGGTATAGTTTTGTCGCTTGCTTCGTATGTCCTATGGGCGATAATGCATTCAAATACAAACAAATCCAAGGAAAAAAACGATGGGTAGAATATTTGTTTTCCTATACTTGATAATGGCCTGTTCTATCATGGCCTTGTCTCCGCTTGATTTTAAGAATGGAGACTTTGAGGGCGAGGCCAGTGCCTGGCATATCGATAGTCCCGCATGCGCCATTGTTCCAGACGCCGCACATACTGGCGCATACGGCCTTAGGATACAGGATGAAAATCCTACCGTGGAAAGCGAGGCGCGCAGCCAGAAAATGCAAGTCGCCCCAGGCAAAAAATACGCAGTTCGTTTTTGGACACGTTCCAAGGTGGAAAGGGCTAATACCATGCTTCATGTCTATTATTTATCCGAAAATGATGAGATTCTAAATACGACAAAACAGAAAAATCGTTATTATTACAGGATTAAGGGCACCCGTCAATGGACGGAGAATCTTTATATTTCAACTGCGCCTAAAAATGCCAAATATGCTAGCGTCGGCATTAAAACTGGCATTGGCAATTTGGGAAGGCTTGACATTGACGATATCGAGATGTTGGAACTTAACAAAGATGACGCAAAGAACATGAAGGCAACTACGCAATACAAGAGCCAGAATCTGCGCTTTCCTGAAATTGTACAAGAAAGAATCCTTGAACTGGAAAAGATTTTGCCCGAAAAGCCCATGGGCGTGGGAGATCAATGTTCAAAGCGTGACGTCTGGGACAAATTGGCGGACACAAAGCAAGGCAAGAAAGCCATTGACACGGCAGCCAAAATAATGCAGAAGACATTCCCTGAACTTACGGATGAACTCTACCTTCGGTTCTCACAAAATGGAAATCGCACCAATTACGAGTCAGTAAATGGCAAGCGCATTTCATGGATTGTCCAACTTACACTGGGGGAATGCCTTGAAAACAAAGGTCGTTTCATGCCAAAACTGGAGGAATTCCTGGAGCAGTTCCTTTCACAGAAAAGTTGGGTGCTACCCGCACATGATAGGAAACTGACGAATTTCAATAATGAAGTACTCTATCCCGATCTGTCATGCTCATACGTGGCGTCAATGCTGGCGTATGTGGATTGGTTCCTGCAGGATAAATTGAAGCAGGAGACACGCCAGCGCATACGTCATGAGGTATTCAGGCGGGCAATCACACCTTATCAGAACGCCATTCAAACTGGTAAAGTCATAAATGGACTATGGTGGATGACGAGTGTCTACAACTGGAACGCGGTCTGCACCTGCAATTTGGTATGCGCCAGTTTGATTCTTATGGAATCACGCCATGACCGTGCCGAGGTGCTTGCAGCAATGGAGATTTCCAACAAGTTCTTCTACAGGGGCTTTACCTCGGATGGATACTGCTCAGAAGGGATGGGCTACTGGTCATACGGATTTGGGCATTATCTGACCATGGCGGAAATCGTTCTGGCCTCAACCAATGGCAAACTCAACATCTTCAATGATGACCCAGTTATTCCCAAATGCTGCGAATATGCCAGGAGCATAA
>JAFSTJ010000156.1 GCA_017450525.1 Victivallales bacterium
AAGGCCCAGCATGGTGGCCAGCGTTTCGGTGAAATGGAAGTCTGGGCTCTGGAGGCATACGGTGCGGCGTACACGCTGCAGGAAATGCTTACCGTCAAGAGCGATGACAAGAAGGGCAGGGGTCTCATCTACGAATCCATCATCCACGGAAACGGCACCTTGAAGGCCAGCGTTCCAGAATCATTCAACGTGCTGCTGCGCGAAATGATGGGATTGTGCCTGGACATCAAGGTCGGTTCCGATTGAGCAAAGGCATTCGTGCCTTGAAATGCGATTGGGATAGAAACGTAAGTGATAAAAGTTTAACATAATGGCTCGGGTTCTTTCAAATGAAGGAATCCAGCCAGAAAACTATGGAGGGCTGTACTTTGGACAGCACTAGCAAACAGGAAAGTTTTGACAACGAAAGCGTGGTCGGAGCGACAAGCGTTACCATCGGCATTGCCTCACCTGAAACCATCCGCCGCTGGAGTTATGGCGAAGTCAAGACCGGCGAGACAATCAACTATCGTACCTACAAGCCTGAAAAGGGTGGTCTTTTCTGCGAGAAGATCTTTGGTCCTGTGAAGGACTGGGAATGCTCCTGCGGAAAATACAAGAAAGTCAAGCACAGGGGCGTGACCTGCGACAGATGTGGCGTGGAAGTCACTGAGAGCAGCGTCCGTCGCGAAAGGATGGGGCATCTTGAACTGGCGGTTCCAGTGTCCCACGTGTGGTTCTACAAGTGTCTTCCAAGCCGTCTGGGCCAGCTTCTCGATGTCAAGCCCAAGGATTTGGACAAGATTCTTTACTATGAATCCTACATTGTGACCGACAAAGGCGACACGCAGCTGGAGGAAAAGCAGGTCCTCAATGAAGAGGACTACCAGCGTGCCCGTCAGGACTATGGCGATTCCTTCAAGGCTGGCATGGGTGCTGATGCGATTGAGACTCTGCTTGGCCAGTTGAATCTGGAGGAGGAGCAGCGCAAACTGGAGGCCATGCTCAACGCTGAGGACAGCGGAAAGGCAAAGGCCACGCGCAAGAAGGTGGCGAAGAGACTGCGCCTCATCGAGGGTTTTATCACCAGAAAGATGGATCCTCGCTGGATGATACTCCGCGTATTGCCAGTCATCCCGCCAGATCTGCGCCCGATAGTCATGCTGGATGGCGGCAGGGTAGCTACATCAGACCTTAATGACCTATATAGGCGTGTCATCAACCGTAATTCCCGCCTTAGGAACCTGCTTCAATTGAGCACACCTGACGTCATCATCCGCAATGAGAAGCGCATGTTGCAGGAAGCGGTGGACGCATTGCTGGACAATGGGCGCCACGGGCGCGCTGTGACTGGCACGGGAAACCGCCCCCTCAAGTCCCTGACTGACATGCTGAAAGGCAAGCAAGGCCGTTTCCGCCAGAACCTGCTGGGCAAGCGTGTGGACTACTCTGGCCGTTCCGTCATTGTTGTGGGACCAGAACTTCGCATCAATCAGTGCGGTCTTCCCAAGGAGATGGCGCTTGTTTTGTTCGAGCCGTTTATCATGTGCAAGCTGCAGCAGCGCGGCTATGTCCACACCACCCGTAATGCCAAGAAGTGGATTGAGCAGCGCAGGAAGGAAGTGTGGGATGTGCTGGAGGAAGTCATCAAAGGACATCCAGTGCTGTTGAACCGTGCACCTACTCTGCACCGTTTGAGTATCCAGGCGTTTGACCCCATCCTCATCGAAGGTCAGGCAATCCGCCTGCATCCATTGGTGTGTACTGCTTTCAACGCCGACTTTGATGGTGACCAGATGGCAGTTCACGTGCCTCTTTCGAACGAGGCGCAGTTGGAGGCGAAGCTGCTTATGTTGTCCCCCAACAACATCTTCTCGCCAGCCAGTGGCAAGCCGATCACCACGCCTTCCCAGGATATCACGCTTGGTGTGTACTTCCTCTGCTACGAGAACAAGAAGAAGCGCGCAGAGTTTGATGCAAAGGCCCCAATCGACCAGCCTTGGTTCAATGATATAGACGAGGTTCTGCGGGCGAAGCAGGCTGGTGAAATCACCATGCATGACTTCTTCAACCTGAGGAACCCCTTCTATGGCAAGGACACCGTATGGAATCCAGCCACCAAGGACCAGCGTTTCATCGTGACCACCTGCGGGCGCTGCATTTTCAATGAGATATGGCCCGAGCAGATGGGCTTCCACAATGCGCAGGCAGGCAAGAAGGAACTTGGGCGCATGATTAAGGAATGTTATGAGGCGGCTGGACGCCAGTCACTTATCACGGTTCTGGACAAGTTGAAAGACCTGGGCTATGAATATGCGACATGGGCTGGCTTCTCCATCGGCATCCAGGACATGATCATTCCTCCAGAAAAGAAGGGCATCATCGAAGAGGCGCAGAAGAAGATTGACAAGATTCGCGCTGACCGCCGCATAGGTGCGATTACCGAGACTGAACGCTATAACAAGAGCATTGACGTCTGGGAGCAGGCCAACAAGAGCGTTGCGGAGCGTCTGGTGGGCGTCCTTGAGGAAAACGATGGTCGCGATGAAATCAATCCAGTCTATGCCATGCTTGATTCAGGTGCTCGTGGTAGTAAAGACCAGATCAGGCAGTTGGCAGGTATGCGTGGTCTTATGGCGAGGCCTTCTGGTGAGATTATCGAGACGCCTATTCTGGCGAACTTCCGCGAGGGCCTTACGGTTCTGGAATACTTCATCTCCAGCCACGGCGCTCGTAAGGGTTTGGCGGATACCGCTCTTAAGACCGCTGACTCTGGTTATATGACCCGCCGCCTTGTGGACGTGTCACACGACGTCATCTGCGAGATGGAAGACTGCCATACCATCAATGGTATAGAGGTTTCCGCCATCAAAGATGAAAACAACAATGTCAAGGTACCTCTGGCGGACCGCATTACGGGACGTTTCAGTGTGGCTGACATATTCGATCCCAATTCACCTTCGGTGTTCATCGTCAGGGCTGGCGATGAGATTACCGCTGAAAAGGCCAAGGAAATCGAGGCAGCAGGCATTGAATCCGTTAGGATACGTTCCGTGCTGACATGCGAAAGTCCCCGTGGTATCTGCGCCAAGTGCTATGGTCGCAATCTGGCTACTGGCGGAATGCCCGACTTGGGCGACCCGCTGGGCATCATCGCAGCCCAGTCCATTGGTGAACCTGGTACTCAGCTTACCATGAGAACCTTCCACGTTGGTGGTACTGCATCCGCAGGAAACATCCAGAACTACTACGAGGCGAGGCATGCTGGTTATCTGCGTCTGGAGGCTGTTCCTGTCAAGACCAGCAGTGGCAAGTACGTCGTGCTCAGCAAGACTGCCCATGCCATCATCCAGAACGAGGATGAAGAAGAATTGGAGAGCTTCGACCTGGTTGCAGGCGCAATGCTTGAGAAGAACTCTGGCGAATGGATTGAAGAGGGCGAGCGTTTCGTCACCTGGGATCCTTACAACATTCCAATTATCAGCAGCGTCAGCGGCCGTGTCGAGTTCCATGGACTGATCGAGGGTGTTACATGCCAGCGCGAGCGCGGCAGTGAAAACAGCAGCAAGGAAGAACTGATTGTGATGGAGATGCATCGTGAAGACATCCATCCCACGATTTACGTCATTCCTGCTGGCATGTCAGGTAACGCTAGCAAGTCTGCTAAGAAGCCTAGCAAGTCCCGCAAGAAGACGCAGCCCACAGTCAAGATCGAGGAAGCAGGAGACTTTGAACTGGAGCAGGGCTCCTACCCGCTGCCTGCCAATGCACACATTGTGGTGGAGAATGGCAGTTACATCGAGGCTGGTGACACCCTGGCAAAGACGCCTCGCCAGAGCACGATGACCAAGGATATTACTGGTGGTCTTACCCGTGTGGCTGAGTTGTTCGAGGCTCGCCGCCCGAAGAAGTCCGCTGAAATCGCCAAGGTCAGCGGCACGGTTACCGTGGAGCATACCCATGGCCGCAGTTCGGGCGTGGTGAACATCCTGGATTCCGAGACCGAGGAAGTCGTTGAACACCGCATTCCCGCTGGAAAGCAGATTCTGGTCAACACTGGTGACAGTGTCAAGAAGGGACAGCCCCTTACTGATGGTGACGTGGTGCTTGAGGACATGCTGGAAATCTGCGGCAAGCCTGAAATGCAGGGCTTCCTGGTGAACGCAGTTCGCCAGGTCTATAGCGCACAGGGTGTTGAAATCAATGACAAGCACATTGAAATCATAGTTCGCCAGATGACGCGCCGCGTCCGCATCACTGAGCCAGGTGGAACAGACTTCCTCTATGGCGATACAGTGGATGACCGCGTGCTCACCGAGGAGAACCGCAAGGCCATTGCAGAGGGCAAGGAGCCTGCCTCCTCAGCCCCGATGCTGCAAGGTATTACAAAGGCTGCCCTTGCCACGGACAGCTTCATCTCAGCCGCCTCCTTCCAGGATACCACGCGTGTCCTTACCGAGGCAGCAACCCTTGGCCGCAAGGACGAACTGCGCGGATTCAAGGAAAACGTCATCATGGGACATCTCATTCCCGCCGGCACGGGATACAGGGATGTGCAGAATGTCCAGCTCAAGTTTGCTGCAGACGCGCTTATGGAGGAAGAACCCGCCAAGGACAAGGCTGCTGAAGAAGGCGAGAAGGACGATCTGGAATCGGTGCGCTCCATTATGAACCTGTAATAGGGGTAGCCGTCTCGATGCTCCTCCAGGTGGGTGCCTGGGGGAGTTGCAGTGGCAGTTTGGTACATTCAATAAGGGCTTGGCTTTCCAACGAACACCTGAAGCAAGGTCTGGTATTGACAAAAATGTACCATCCCAATTTGACAAAATGGTATGCTGCTGTATATTTTCGCTCTAATTTTTTGTGCATAGTAAAAATAGTTTAGGAACAAGGAACTAATGACAACAATCAACCAATTGATTAGAATGGGGCGTCCGGTAAAACCACGGAAGAGCCGTGTTCGTGCGCTCGCGATGTGTCCTCAGAGGAAGGGTGTATGCCTTCAGGTGACAACAAGAACTCCTAAGAAGCCTAACTCGGCTTTGCGTAAGATTGCCAGGGTCCGCTTGAGCAATGGTCAGGAAGTGACAGCCTACATCGGCGGCGAAGGCCATAGCCTTCAGGAGCACAGTGCAGTGCTGGTGCGCGGCGGTCGTGTGCGTGACCTGCCAAGCGTACGTTATCACATCGTTCGTGGTCAGTTGGATACAACTGGTGTTGACAAGCGCCGCCAGGGCCGTTCCAAGTACGGTAACAAGCGTCCAAAGCCAGGTGCAGCACCAGCAAAGGGCAAGAAATAAGTTTTAATAAATATAGCAATAGGACTAGGAAAGAATGAGAAGACGTAAAGCTGAAAAGCGCCAGGTCATTCCAGATATCCGCTTCAATAGCGAGATAGTGGCGCGTCTTATCAACGCGGTCATGGAGCGTGGCAAGAAGTCAACTGCGCAGGGCATAGTCTATTGTGCGTTTGACATTATCAAGGAAAGCAAGGCAGACAGCGAGCCGATGGAAGTCTTCAAGCAGGCGCTTGAGAACGTCCGTCCCCGTCTGGAGGTCAAGAGCCGTCGTGTTGGTGGTTCCACCTACCAGGTTCCTCTGGATGTTCCAGAAGAGAGGCAGATTGCCATCGCTCTTCGCTGGATCGTGAGTTTTGCCCGCGGCCGCAAAGGCGTTCCAATGGCAAAGGCACTGGCCAATGAAATCACTGATGCCTACAACAACACAGGCAACGCAGTGAAGAAGAAGGACGATACCCACAGAATGGCAAACGCCAACAAGGCGTTCGCTCATTACCGCTGGTAATTCAAGGGGATTTTTCCCCGTTTTCAGGCTGCCAATTCCCGTGGGCGGGGACTGGCAGTCTTTGCCGTTTTCCTAACTTGGCATAAAACGGCTGCACAGGGAGGTATTTTGATTTATGAACGAAAGTCAAAAGGAACCCCTGGAGGAAGCAAGGCTTTCCCGCATACGAAACGTCGGCATCATTGCCCACATTGATGCAGGCAAAACCACCTTGACCGAAAGGATACTCTTCGCGACCGATGAGATTCGGATAATGGGAGATGTACCCGATGGCACCACAGTCACGGACTGGATGCAGCAGGAAAGGGAACGGGGCGTCAGCATTGTGGCTGCCGCTGTCACTTGTCATTGGAGACAGTGCCAGATCAACATTGTGGACACCCCAGGGCACATCGACTTCACCGCCGAAGTGGAACGTTCACTTTGCGTTCTTGACGGCGTGATTGCAGTGTTTTGCGCAGTACGTGGCGTTCAGGCACAGTCCGAGACTGTCTGGCGCAGAGCGCAAAACTACAGGCTTCCCGCATTGGCCTTCATCAACAAGATGGACAGGCTTGGTGCTGATCCCTGGAAGGTGGTCAAGCAGATGCAGGAGACGCTGGGCATTGAAGCATTGCCTGTGCAGTTTCCCATCGGGGCTGGCTCTGGCTGGCAAGGCACATTGGATTTGCTGAGCAACCAGTGGAATGGTCCAGCAGAGAAGCCAGACCTGGAGCCTTACCAGGCTGAAATCCGTGCGGCCAGGGAGCGGCTCATCGAGGCCCTAGCCGATGTGGACGAGCATGTAATGCAATGCTACGTCGAGGGTGTGGAGCCAACGGTGGAGGCATTGAGGCATGCGCTGCGGAAGGCTGTGATACGCCGCAGAGTGCTGCCAGTGTTCTTCGGCAGTTCGTTGCACAATGTGGGCGTAAAGAAGTTGCTGGATGGAATATGCCTTTACCTTCCATCGCCTCTGGAACACAAGGTGCTTCAGGACAGGGACTTCAAAGGCGGGACCTCGGCACTGGTTTTCCGCGTGAGCAGGCAGGGTGAGCAGAACCTGGCGTTTGTCAGGGTGCTCTCGGGTCTGGTTCGCCAGGGAACGGAGTTGAGGAATGCCAGAAATGGTGTCATAAGCAAGGTCGGCGGCGTATTCAGGGTATGGGCGGCGCAGTTCATACCGCAGGAAGGCGCCATACAGGGTGACATAGTTGCCATTTCAGGCAATTTGAACCGTGTTCGCACAGGCGATGTGCTGACGCCGCGGGACGCTCAGGTGAGGTTGCCCAGGCTGCACTTTCCGCAGCCAGTGGTGTCAATCCTGCTGGAGGCTTGCGAGGGCAAGGCTGCCGAACTGGCGGCTGCGTTGAAGCAGATGGCCAGCGAAGATCCCACCTTGCGGATAAGGCAGGACTATGCCACGGCATCGTGGCAGGTCTCGGGAATGGGGGAATTCCATTTGGAGGTCCTCCGCGAGAACCTGAGGCTGAACTTTGGAATAAATACCTTGGCTGGAAAACCAAGGGTTGAATATGTGGAGACCATAAAAGGCCAGGCGCAGGCAGGCGCCTCCTTTGAAAAGCGTCTCTACGATGGACGGCAGCTCAATGCAAAAGTGGAGTTGGAAATAGTTCCACTTGCAAGAGGGGCTGGCGTCAGACTGGATTTTTCCATGCTTGATGGCAGGCTTTCCAAGGAAGGCGAGCAGGCAGTCAAGCAGGGAATTGCGTCAATCATCAATGCGGACAGTTCAGGCTGTCCCTTGACTGATTTGAATGTGAAGGTGAAATCAGCTTCCTCCGACGCAGGGGAGGCGAGTGAAGTGTCGTTGCTGAACGCGGCACGGCTGGCGATGGGCAAGGCCCTGGACTGTGCGTCCAGGGTAGTTCTGGAGCCAATCATGCTGCTGGATGTGAACACACCCGCCGCCACGTCAGGCAATGTAATTGCGGATTTGGCGTCAAGGAAGGCAAGGATTTCCACAGTGGAAAGCGTTGCCGAGGGCTTCACTCACATCGTCGCACACGTGCCTCTGGCCGAATTATTCGGCTATGCCTCCTCGCTTCGGTCCTTGAGCGCCGGAAGAGGAGAAGCTGTGGCAGAGCCTGCAGAATATGCACCCCGTGCTACACTGTAATTTCCAGCTCAAATTACCTAGAGGTCAAAAAAGAGATGGCTGACAGTCAGAAAATCAGAATCCGTCTGCAGGCCTTTGAGAGCACAGTTCTGGACCAGTCCACGGCTGACATCGTGAACACGGTCAAGAGAACTGGCGCCAAGGTTGCAGGCCCCATTCCGCTTCCTACCAGGACGGAACGCTTCACCGTGAACCGCTCACCACACGTTGACAAGAAGTCAATGGAGCAGTTCGAAATCCGTACGCACAAGCGTGTCATCGACATCATCAACCCCAACAGCAAGACAGTTGATGAGCTGCGCAAGCTTAATCTTCCTGCTGGCGTTGACATCATCGTCAAGATTTGACGGGAGGCGGCAATATGAAGAAAGGGATGATAGGCAAGAAACTGGGTATGACCCAGGTCTATAATGAAGCAGGCGAACTGGTGCCGGTGACAGCCATCGAGCTGGGCCCCTGCACAGTCGTTGAAGTGCGCACAGTTGCCAAGAATGGTTACAGTGCATTGCAGTTGGGTTTCGGAAGCCGCAAGGTCAAGAACGTTTCCAAGGCAGTGATCGGCAATCTGAAGAAGGCCAATCTGGCAGAGAATCCACCGGCAATCCTTCAGGAAGTCCGTCTGGAGAAAGATCCTGAACAGCAGCCTGGCGATGTGCTGAAGGCAGATTTGTTCAGCGCCAACGAGTTCGTGGATGTGACTGGTCGTACAAAGGGCCGTGGTTTCGCGGGTGTTGTCCGCCGCTACAACTTTGGTGGTGGCCGTGCCAGCCATGGTGGTGCTTGGACACGCCGTACTGGTTCAATTGGTATGTGCGCCGCGCCAGGAAAGGTTTACAAGGGCAGGAAGGAGCCAGGCCACATGGGCAATGTGTTCCGCACAGTCCAGAACCTGACAGTTGTCGAGGTGCGTCCTGATATGAATCTTATGCTTGTCAAGGGTGCCATCCCAGGTTCCATTGGCGGCTATGTGACAGTGAAGAACGCTGTTAAGAAATAAGGGGAGGCACAACAATGGCTACAACACTCAATATAAAGGATGCTAAAGGCGCAGATGCCGGCAGCATGGAAATCAACGAAGCCTGGCTTGAGCGCGAAAAAGGCGAACAGGCAGTTAAGGATTCAGTGGTTGCATTTATGGCAGGTTGCCGCGCTGGTACAGCCAGCACAAAGACACGCGGCAAGGTTGAAGGCGGCGGTGCAAAGCCCTGGCGCCAGAAGGGAAATGGCCGTGCCCGTGCGGGTTCCAGCCGTTCACCAGTGTGGCGTGGCGGTGGTATTGCATTTGGACCACAGCCCCGTTCCTACGACAAGAAGGTCAACAAGAAGGTTGAGAAACTGGCTCTCCGCCGTGCATTCACGGATCGCATCGACCAGAATGAGATTATTCTGGTGGACGAGATTCCCGACATGTGCGTGAACGAGGCGCCAAAGACCAAGAACGTGGTCGCATACCTGGAGGCAATCGGCGCTGGGCAGAACGTCCTGCTGCTGGATGCAGATGTGGAATGCTGCTTGGAGCTGGCAGCCCGTAATCTGGGCAGTGTCATGGTGATGAGTGCCGCTTCGGTGAATCCATACATTCTGATGTACTTCCGCAAAGTCGTTATCACCAAGGCTGGGCTTGAAGTGCTGGGCAAGCGTCTGGGATAAGGAGGAAAGAAGCAATGTTTAATCCTTACGACATAGTCTATACCGTTCTGATCACGGAAAAGGCGACAGCCTCTGCGGAGAAGTTCCAGAGGTATGCCTTCAAGGTCAACCCCAAGGCAAACAAGATACAGATTGCCCAGGCAATTGAGGCAATCTTCGATGAAGTGAAGGTCGCTTCCGTTAATGTTATGAATTGCCTCGGAAAGAAGAAGCGGATGCGCTCCGCCAAGATGGGCAAGCGCCCCGACTGGAAGAAGGCAATCGTCAAGCTGGCTGAAGGTTCAATCGAACTTCTCTGATACGCTGGCGCATAATTTTAACTCAAACTGAAAAGAGGCACTTAAATGGGCATAAAGAAATATAAGCCGACTTCCCCGGGACGCAGGGAAATGACGGTTAGCGACTTCAGCGAAATCACACGCAGGACACCGGAAAAGTCACTTACCGAGGGTAAGCGCTCCACTGGTGGCCGCAACAACCATGGTCGTGTTACAGTCCGCTTCCGCGGCGGTGGCGTCAAGCGCCGTTACCGCATCATTGACTTCCGTCGTAACAAGGACGGAATGAACGCAGTTGTGGAGCATATCGAATACGATCCTAACCGCAGTGCGCGCATCGCTCTCCTCAAGAATGAGGACGGCGAGAAGCGCTACATACTTGCCCCAGTTGGCCTGAAGCAGGGTGACGTGGTGCGCAGCGGCGAAGGCGCAGAATTCAAGACAGGGCATACCCTTTGCCTGAAGGACATTCCAGATGGACTGACCGTCCACTGCATCGAGATGTATCCTGGCAAGGGTGCTGCAATCGCAAGGGCGGCAGGCCAGATGGCAATTGTCCGCGCAAAGGAAAATGAATATGTGCAGGTGAAACTCCCCAGTGGTGAAATCCGCCTGATTCATGGCATGTGCCGCGCAACAATTGGCCAGGTGGGCAACCTGGAGCACAGCGGTATTAGCCTGGGCAAGGCTGGAAAGAAGCGCTACTTGGGCAAGCGCCCGCACGTCCGCGGTGTCGTGCAGAACCCAGTTGACCACCCGATGGGTGGTGGTGAAGGCCGTACCAGCGGTGGTGGCCAGCCTGTGTCTCCTTGGGGACAGTTGGCAAAGGGCTACAAGACACGCAAGCATAAGAAGGCGTCTGATCGCTTCATCATTCAGCGGAGGAAGAAGTAATGGGTGCAAGGTCAATTAAGAAAGGTCCTTTTACGGACGAACACCTGATGAAAAAGGTTGAGGCTCTCAACGCAGCCGGCGAGAAGAAGGTAGTCAAGACCTGGTCACGCCGCTCGATGATACAGCCCGAATTCGTTGGACACACATTCGCGGTCCACAATGGCAAGACATTCACCAACGTGTTTGTGACTGAAAACATGGTCGGCCACAAGTTGGGCGAATTCTCTCTGACACGTATATTCAGAGGCCACGGCGCAATCAGCGGTAAGTAATAATTACTGGCTGACGCACAAAGCGGGGGCGGAAATTTCCGCACCCCGCCTTTTTAGTTTAATGTGCACCCCGAAGTGGGGTGCACTCAGATTGCCTTGACGGAAAGTTTGCAACTTGAATTATGATAATAGATGTGTCATTCGTTAAGGCAACTTGAGCTGGCGCGGTTTTGCGCCCACATAAAACAGCAAATACAACACAATTATGAACATAGATGAAGTCATTGAAAAGGCAGGTGTCCTTGTAGAGGCATTGCCGTATATACAGCGTTTCAATGGTGCGCGTGTGCTGGTCAAGTTTGGCGGCAGCGCCATGGAGGATCCAGAGGTCACCAAGCGTGTGTTGAAGGACATTGCGTTCATGGCGGCTGCTGGCATGAGGCCAATCATCGTCCATGGCGGCGGCAAGGCAATCAGTGCCGAGTTGAAGAGGCTGGAGATACCCACCCGCTTTGTCAATGGCTTGCGATACACATGTCCCCGCACAATAGAGGTTGTGGACAATGTGCTGCACAAGGTCATTAATGCTTTCCTGGTGGAGACGCTTAGCGGCTACAAGGCAAATGCCAAGGCCGTCTCTGGCAAGGATATATTGCGGTGCCGCCGCATAATGACGCCAGATGCCACCACAGGCGAAATGCTGGACATTGGCTTTGTCGGTGAAGTGGTGAATGTGGATACGCAGCAGATAGACTGGATGCTGAATCGCGGTGAAATCCCCGTGATCACGCCATTGGCTTGCGACATGTCTGGACAGGTCTATAACATCAATGCTGATATGGCGGCGTGTGCCATAGCCGCGCAGTTGAAGGTGGAGAAGTTGTGCTTCCTCAGCGATGTGCCTGGCGTGTTGCGCGATCCAGCCGATGCGAATTCCCTTATCTCCACGATTCACATTGACGATATTCCGCAACTTGCCAAGGAAGGCGTTATTTCAGGTGGAATGCTTCCCAAATTGGATAGTTCTGCCCAGGCAGTCAGAGCAGGAGTTGGCAAGGTGCACTTGAATGACGGTCGCCTGGCACATTCGTTGCTGCTGGAGATATTCACCGACCATGGCGTCGGAACAGAGATTGTGCCGTAGTTATTCTTATCCACAGATTGACACAGATTTACACAGATTGAAATAGATTTAATTAAGGAATGCTTATGCAGGAAATCACATCAATAGGTTTGCACGGAAAGTCGTTGCTGCGGCTGGCGGACATCACGGATCAGCAGATGCTGGCATTGGTAAATGCGGCAATCGCATTGAAGGCCCGCAAGAAGGCAGGACTTCATATTCAGAACCCCCTCATCAAGGGAAAGAACATAGCGTTGATATTCGAGAAGTCCTCCACCAGAACCCGTTGCGCCACGATCAATGCAATAAGGGACGAAGGCGGCAATGCGGAATATCTGGGCACAGGTGACATTCATTTCGGCAAGAAGGAATCCGTGAAGGACACGGCGCGCGTTCTGGGACGTATGTTTGACGGCATCCTTTTCCGCGGATTCGCGCAAAAGACCGTAGAGGAATTGGCGCAGTATTCGGGCGTGCCTGTGTGGAATGGCCTGACTGATTCATGGCATCCGACGCAGATTCTTGCGGATTTGCAGACTATGCAGGAGCATTTCGGCTATTTGAAGGGGCTGACATTGGCATTCGTAGGCGATGGGCGCAACAACATGGCGAATTCACTTATGGTGGGCTGCGCTAAAGCTGGCGTGAATTTTGTTGATGTGTGCCCTCCAGAACTATCGCCTGAGAAAGAGGTCGTGGAATTGGCCACTGGCATTGCACAGCGCAATGGTTGCACGGTAAGCGTATCACATAGCCCACAGGATGGCGTCAAGGGCGCGAATGTGCTTTATACTGACGTGTGGGCCTCCATGGGCGAAGAAGCGGTTTTCCAGCAAAGGCTGAAGTTGCTTAGCCCATTCCAGGTGGATATGGCAATGTGCCAGCGCACTGGCAACCTTGAGAATGGCAAGCTCATCTTCTTGCATTGCCTGCCTGCTTTCCACGATGCCAATACCGAAGTCAGCAAGAATACAGGGGCGCTTGAGGTTACGGACGAGGTATTCGAGGCACCATTCTCCCACGTGTTCGATGAGGCGGAGAACCGCCTCCACACCATCAAGGCAATGATACTTGCTTCACTGATTTAATAATAGCAGAGCAGGCGGCTGTTAAGCAAAAACTATAGGGGCCATGCGGAAAATTCCGCGTGGCCCCTATAGTTTTTTTGTGTTTTCCTCCTTGCGGTTTCTGCTTTTCCTATAAAAAATGTTATTTATAGTAAGTTTGCTTAAAAAGTGTAGTATTGATAACATCTTGTAAATTCAGTTTGCAATTATAGATTTCCCAATTAAAATAAGCGCACAA
>JAFSTJ010000157.1 GCA_017450525.1 Victivallales bacterium
CGAGATGCATTCCTGCAATTCATCGTAGGCGTCTGGATAGAGCACCTGCACTTTTCCTAGACCTGAATGCAGCGTGTTCAACTGGTGCCAGAATTGTGATTTGCAGGTGATTGCCACTAGCACTCCTCAAAGTCCACGCCCAGCGCATTCAGCTTGTCGCCAAGTGCCTCATAGCCCCTGCGTATCATGTCTATGTTGTTGACGGTGGAATCCCCTTCGGCGCAGCAGGCCGCAATCAGCATTGCCATTCCAGCGCGTATGTCAGGGCTTGTCATCTCCACGCCATGCAACTTTGAAGGGCCAGAAATTACCACTCTGTGTGGATCGCAGACAATGGCATTTGCCCCCATGGAAATAAGTTTGTCCACGAAGTACATCCTGCTTTCGAACATCTTTTCAAAGAAGAGCACCGTGCCCTGCGCCTGCGTCGCCAGTGTAATCATGCAGCTCATCATGTCCGATGGAAATTGTGGCCATGGCCCGTCGGAAATGCAGGGTATGGCGTTGTTCAGGTCTGGCTTGACCACCAGTTGTTCTGGTGCCTTCATTGTGATTATGTTTGGCCTGATGGTGAAACTGCAGCCGAACTTCTCAAGCACACGTCGTGCCATCCAGTAGTTATGTGGCGATATCTGCCCTTTGATTTCGATTTCGCCGCCTGCTGCGGCGCAAAGTGAAAGGTAGCTAACTGCCTCCACATGGTCGCTTTCAATGGTCATTTCCGCACCATGAAGTTGCCTTGTGCCATGGATGATGAGGATGTTCGTGTCAATGCCGTCGATTTCAGCGCCCATTGCCACCAGCAACTTTGCCAGTTGCGTCACGTGTGGTTCGCAGGCGGCATTGCGAATCATCGTAGTACCTTCGGCATAAGCGGCCGCAAGCATTATGTGCTCCGTTGCAGTCACGCTTGCCTCGTCCAGGAACATTTCGCATCCTGCCAGGCGTTTGCAGGAGAATGCAAAGCCCTGTCCCTGTCGTGAAATCTCCATTCCCAGTTTTCCAAGGCCATACACATGAGTGTCAAGCCTGCGCCTGCCGATGATGTCACCACCAGGGCTGCCTATGGTGGAATGCCCGTAGTGAGCGCAAAGCGGCCCCGCGAAGAGGAAGGACGTGCGTGTAAGGCGGCAAAGTTCGTCCGAAATCGCGGTTTTGATTTGTCCTTTCGCCTGGATGCGCAAAGTCCCAGCACAGAAATCCACTTCAGCGCCAAGGCCAGATGCGACACGCAGCATGTTGCGCACGTCCAGAATGTCCGGCACATTGTGCAATATGAGCGGCTCTTCTGTGAGCATTGCCGCCGCAATCATTGGCAAGGCGGCATTCTTGTTGCCGCCCAGCGTGATGCTGCCGCTGATGCGGCTTGGGCCATGTATGATGTATCTGTTCATTTTACTATATGTGCGCGGCCATGAGCCGCGCACTCAGGACGTGTATGTGCGCGGCCATGAGCCGCGCACTCAGGACGTGGGATTTCCAAGTGGCTGTTGTCAGTCTTCTTTTTCCTCCCAGTAGCCAGGGCATAGCGCCTTGTATTCTGGAGGCACGTCCCACTCGTAGGGATAGGAACCGCATTGGTGCGGCTTGACAGGGTTTATGCTGCAGAGATTGTCTTCCGTAAGAAATACGCAGCCCCCGTCCTCCTTGTCCGCCAGAACAAGTTCCTTGCGGTCGTCGGAAAGGCGGGTGTACTTCTGTATCATGTCGAATTCGCTGATGCCAAGAAATTCGGCAATGCGTCTTCCTTCCTCGGGTACATAGTGCACCACGCCGTCCCAGCGGCAGCAATTGCCGCAGCATTTGCAGTGGAATACCCTCATTACATCGCCAGAATCGTGTCCAGTGCCTTCGATGTTCTTACCAAAGTATCTGCATTCGGTGGAATCATCTCGGCGGTCATGGTCCTGTCATAGCCGATGGCGCGCAGTGCGGCCATGGTTTCCTTCCACGGCACATCTCCGTCCAGCAGTTCGCAGAAGCCTTCCAATGTGCCCACGGACAACTTGAAGTCCTTCACATGAACTCTCTTGATGCGCTTGCCAAGGATTTCGATCCAGTGTGGCACCCACTGCTGATGGTTCACGATGTTGCCGATGTCAAAATACACGCCCAGGAACGGGTTTTTGAAGCTGTCCACGAAGGAGGCAAGTTCCAGTGGTGAGTAGAACATGCCGTTCCACACGTTCTCCACTGCCAGCTCTATGTTGAGGGAGGCGGCGTATGAACCCACTTCGTCGATTGCCTCGCGTGCCCACTGCACTGCCTTGTCGTATGGCACTGGCTTGTATTCTGGATCCCATGGAATGATTACCGCGCCTGGCACATGGAGCAGTGTCTTTGCGCCCAGCCATGCCGTGCGCTGTACCGCCGCCTTCTGCAGACCGATGAATTTCTTGCGCACTTCCTTGTCCAGGTGTGTGGGGCTGCAACCCCAGCTCATGCCGCTGGCGCAACTGTCCAGCCTCATGCCGACTTTGTCCGCCACCGCGCGCCAGTCTTCGCACTGTGCCTGCGTGGTCTCAGGATTTACGCCGCCGCCCAGGTCAATGCAAAGTTCCACTGCATCGTATCCTGCGGCCTTAGCCAGCTTGATAGCCTGGTCTGGCGGGCAAGGCGCTCCATTGACGGGCAAAAATGACCAATAACTGATGGATTTGTACATTCTTCTTTCTCCAGTTGTTTCTAGTTGATTGAAAATGATGACCATGAAAACAAAATCTCGCTAAAGTTAGCCATTTGCATGGAAAAATCAAGGTTAAAAAAATAATTTTTGTGCGTGTTTTATCGTGCGGCCAACTGCTAGCGCAGAACAAACCGCGCGGATAAATGCGCGATTCTAGTTTGAAAAAAAGGCTTTCTTGAGTATAGTATCGCCGTTTTTTTCCTTGCTCCGCAATGGTGCTGGGCAAGTGTAGTACTTGGACACCCGAACAAACGAAAAAGGGGGTGAAAAAGAAATGACCGACGTAAAATGCCGCAAAGGTGAGCCTATCGAACGCGCCCTCCGTCGTTTGAAGAAGAAGATGGACAAGGAAGGTACATTGAAGGAACTCCGCAACCGTAGACACTATGAGAAGCCCAGCGAGGTAAAGAGGCGTGAAAGCCGCCACCACTAGTGTTTGATGCCACTATATGTGGATTTTTGAAAAAGGCGCCTGCTAATTTTTGGCAGGCGCTTTTTTTTATGGACTTACCATATATATTATGGCAACTTTAGGGATATACCAAGGAGTTGGAAGCTGATGAAGTTGTCAAATTACATAGCAGCGTCCTTTGTGCTGTCA
>JAFSTJ010000158.1 GCA_017450525.1 Victivallales bacterium
AATATTTTGATTATCTATATTCTGCAATGCGGAAGCCATTTTTTGCAATTCTGCTTTTTTGGCATTGAGAGCATTGCCATTGTCCGTCAAAGCGGAATTGCACTTGTTCAACTCAGCCTTCTGCACTTCCAATATCGAGTAATCGAAACTACATACGAACTTCCCCTTGTCATTAAGATGGCAATCCAGATATTCCATAGTCTTGCCGAATTGCGCCAACACCTTCATGCCGTAGCAGAAATCACTGCCGCCGAAGGGATTGTCAAACTCCAACTGGTAGCAGGCCCTTTTGCCAGCACTGTCATAGTTCAGGACCTTATAAGTCGCATTAAACACATTGTTCCTAAGATGTGAAATGCCAGGTTCGAAATAAAGTGGATAGTTTTTATCGTTCCTCAAATCATGCAGGCAGATACAGGTGTTTGCAGGCATCTTGTAGCGGTTTAAACCAATTTTCAGGATTTTTCCTTCGAAAGTCAATCTAAGTTCCATAGGCCTGTTGTTCATATCAGCAAGGACAGCTGTCAATGCATTGCCGTCAACCACCACATCATGCCGCGTTTTACTTCCATTGCGCTTTAAATACAACTCCGTTTTTTCTGCAACAAGTTCATCAGTCAATTCTACCTTCAGCGCATATTCCGCAGTTATAAGCTGCACCTTTGGATATAGTTCCCATAGAAATGCCGCCTCCACCTGCTGACTTGCAACTGGTGCTTGCTCTAATTGAGGTTCAGGACTTGGTTCGGGACTGGCTTCCGTTTTCTTTTCTGGCGCTGAAGCTGGCGCCTCATTATTGGCTTTCTCAGCCACTTCAATCTTGTCCACATCTTGAGATTTAGGCGCTTTTCCGTCATTATCCACCATTTCCACCTCATCCTCTGCACCTGGCGACAGAGGAGCCACCTCATGGAACTGCCACCATAACAGGACAAGTACCAAGCAAAGCAAAAGCAAGATGCAAGCTCCAAAAACAAGAACCACACTAAAACGCAGCCCAGGCTTTCCGTTGTATTTGGGAGAAAACCTTATGGGAGTTGGTACATCATTGTTTGCCTGGGAAGCTTCCTCCTGTGGAACATTCTTCTCAACACACGCAATTGCCTTGGGCTCATCCTGCCTGTCCTTCGCCTGTCTTGGACTAATTGACGCAATTTCACCTCTCGCCAGCCTAACATATTCGCCGCCTTCAGCTGGCGGAAGAGGCCTGGTCAGGTCAATTATAAGGTTCTGGGGTGAACGCCGCGCTACGACAAGAGCCTCAGAATCGGGCACGCAGGCACGCCATGCGCATTCCATGCCTGCAGGCAACGATGTGAAGTAGGTGCTGAACGTAAGCTTCCACCTGTCCTCCTCTGGCAGCAACGCAATCGCCTCGTTCATCAATGCAAGCATATCCACCCCGCTCTCTGGGTCAAACACAAGATAGACTATGCCTTTTCTTGAAAGGAATTTCTCCACAATCACGCCAGCCCAGCCACTGTCGCCGCAGGCCTTCTCCCATGCCAGGCATTTTGATGCCATTGCATTGGTGGACGGAATTTCCTTCTGCAAGGGAAATATCTCTGTCTTGATCTGCCAATCAGCCTCCTTGAACAAGCCGTCACAAAGAAACAAGCTGGCTGGCCCCCCTGCAGCCTTCTTCGCCTCAAGCTGGCTCAATGCCAGATGGGACACCAATTTGTTGGAACGCCCCGTATAATCCACTCCATTGAAGCAGGCCCTGCTAAGTATATGGCGGTATATGGCGGCACCTCCTCCGAATATATAGTGTGAACATGACACGGGATTGCGCATCGCCTTGGCATCATAGTGCGGATATATTGGTTTGTATCCGCTAAGGCCTTCCAACGTCAGCATGAGGCGCGGGTCAATGCCCCGTGTGCAGGCCACAGTGCAGAAACCTGTGCTGCCCTGCTTCACACCCGTCTGCGAAGACGTATATACCAGTTCGAATGCCATTTGCTACTGCCTTGACCAGAAATCGCTGTCAATCTGCCCTTCCAATGGTGCCGTCTTGCCTGCGCTGCCAGGTGCATCGCCTTCAAATGCTGGAACTTTATAGTATTTTCCGTCTTCTCGGCAGTAAACCGCGATTCCCCTGTAGTTTGCAGGCAACTGCACACGCGTTCTACTTCCTGGAAATGCAAAGACAATGCTGTCCTCGAATACCTTGTAGTTCGCAATCTCCTCCGCATCAGGCACAGGGCAAACTCTCCCCTCAATCAAGCCATGAAGGTACGCCTGCAACAGGAATGGCACCTCCACCCAGAGGGGCTTTATCATCTCTGGCCTGATACCAAGTATATTCTTTCCATTAGGCAACTGCCCTGCTCCCTCGATTATCTCTGGGGCACGGCCAAAGGCACTGGCGGGGACAAAATACACCGTTTCAGAAAATGCCTCGGCTGCCCCCACCAGGTCAGGTGCAATGTCCAGCAGTTTCTGCCTGAGAAGGAACGACACATTGGCTATGCACTGAATGTCAAGGTAATATTCCATTTTCTCCTCGTCATATCGGATGTATGAATCCGCCTCGACTGGGAAGTCAAACGTGTCCTTCAGCGCATCAAATTTGGCTATCACAATCACGAGAGGCTGCCTGTACTTTTCCCCTGAATGCAGTCCAGTGAACTGCCTGATGCGGCTTGTCATCTCATTGAAATAGGTTACCTGGTTCGCCGATTCGAGCTGCTGCACCTGCGGGTCGTCCTCAGAGCATTCATCCCTGAAGCGCATGTCCTGCAATGGGTCGTACAAGAAAATTATACCGTCGGTATAGATGAGATGCAAGGTCGCCAGGTTGCTGGGAGTCTCACGCCCTGGCTCGAAATGCTCGCCTGCATTGTCATAGAATACTACGTTGCGCTCCAGCATGTTCCGTTTCGTGGCATAGAGGGGATGCGTAGGCATAGGCGACAATGAAAATATGAATGGCCTGGGCAAATCCACCTGTACCCCATCCAAAAGCACCTGGTTGGAATATCCGTTACCCTGCAACTCAGTCTTTGGCAGCGCTATTGCTCGTTGTGGCTCCTTGCTGAGAAACAAGGTGCGCTCATAGCCGTTCAAAACCCCATTGAATTCAGGCTCCACATCCGTCATGTTGTACTCAAAGTATTTGGGTAGATACTTGCGGGCCTGCCATATCATCGATGTAAGGAAATAGGACTTGCCGCTGGCAGGAGAACCAACAATGGAAAAAAACGAAGTGGGCAATTCAACCATGGTATCGACAATCTTCAAATGGCAGCGGGGACACGCCATTTCGGGGCATTCATTCCCGCGGGCGTCTATGGCAAGGCCGTTGGCGGAAAATCTCAAGGGCAGAAAACGAGCCTGCGCCTCTGCGCCAAGCACATTGTCCCCCAGCAAGTCTATGTGACGCGATATGTAGTTTATCTCACGATAGTCAAAATAATTCCAGCAATGGGGACAGCGTATCCACTTGGATACACTCTGGTTCAGCGGTTCTGCTAATATCTCGCCGCTCTTCTCATCCCTCCAGGCATAAAACTTTGAATTGCAGGAAGAACACTGCAACTTGCGGCCAAGATAGTCCTCCCTTATCTCAAATTCGGTTTCACAGACTGGACAGTTTATTTTAAGCATATTGTAGCATCCACAAAACGTTAGAACGCAAAAACTGCGTAACTTTAACATTATACTATATAAATGCCAATCATTTGTATAAAAAAAGTATTCTGCCTATACGCTTGTAAAGGGGACAGTGGATAGTGGACTTTTCCAGTTCCCACATTGAAAAATGACGGAATTGTGCGATATTATACGCAATTTTACATTCTTTGGGAGGAATATCATTATAATTATGTCAAGACAATATCCAATAGGCAAAGTCCGAAACATCGGCATTTTGGCGCACATCGACGCAGGAAAGACTACCTGCACGGAGCGTGTGCTTTTCTATACAGGGCGCACCCATAAACTGGGCGAGACACATGACGGCGCGGCAGTTATGGACTTTATGGTCCAGGAACAGGAACGCGGCATCACCATCACATCCGCTGCCACCACCTGCATCTGGCGTGACCATCAAATCAACGTCATAGACACTCCTGGACACGTGGACTTCACTGTGGAGGTTGAGCGCTCACTCCGCATTCTGGACGGAGCAATCGGCCTGTTCTGCGCAGTGGGCGGCGTGGAGCCCCAGTCTGAAACAGTCTGGCGTCAGGCGGAGAAATACCACGTACCATGCATCTGCTTCATCAACAAGATGGACCGCGTCGGCGCCGACTTCTTCAATGTGGTAAGCCAGATACGTGAGGTGCTTGGCGCAAATGCAGTGCCAATCGCCCTTCCCATTGACCAGGGACCAGACTTCAAGGGGCTGATAGACCTGGTGAAAATGTGCATGGTGCAGTACATCGAGGACAAGAATGGTACCTATCCTCAGGACACGCCATTGTCCGATGACCTGAAAGCATACGCCGAGCCATGGCGCAGGAAACTCATTGAACACGTTGCTGAATGTGACGATGTGCTGCTGGAAAAGTACTTTGCAGACGAGGAAGTCACTGAAGCAGAACTGATTGCTGGCATACGCAAGGCCACCATCGAAAGGAAGATGTGCCCTGTCCTCTGCGGTTCAGCATTCAGAAACAAGGGCATACAGCGCCTGCTGGACGCCGTGGTGGATTATCTGCCCAGCCCATTGGACGTGCCTCATGCCAGCGGAAAAGATGCCGACGGCGAGGATGTGGAGCGGATTTCATCAGATACGGAACCCACCGCAGCCCTGGCATTCAAAGTGGTGGCGGACAAGCATGTGGGCAAGTTGATATATGTTCGCGTCTATTCTGGAAAACTGACCGCTGGCACATACATCTACAATTCCAGCAAGGGCATCCAGCAACGCATTGGCCGCCTTTTCAGGATGCACGCCAACCACAGGGAAAATGTTGACAGCCTCTGCGCAGGTGAAATCGGCGCGGCTATCGGCCTAAATGAAACAGTGACAGGCGACACTCTCTGCGACGAGGCAAACAAAATCAAACTGGAGGCAATTGACTTCCCAGCACCCGTCATCAGTGTGGCAGTGCGACCACTTAGCCGTGGCGATAGGGACAAGCTGAGCAACGCACTAGTCAAACTCGCAGAAGAAGACCCGACATTCACCGTACATTTCGACCAGGAAACCAACGACACTATCATCTCTGGCATGGGCGAACTACACCTGGAAATCATCGTGGACCGCATACGCCGCGAATTCAACGTTGAGGTGGAAGTCGGCGCACCAGAGGTTGCATATAGGGAAACTTGCACTCGCGAAGTGGAACACGAGGAACGCTACAGGAAACAGACTGGCGGTCATGGCCAGTATGCTCATGTCATCATAAAGATGGAACCTGGCGAAAAAGGCTCGGGCTATGTGTTTGAGAACCAGATCAGCGGCGGCAGCATTCCAAAGGAATACTTCAACGCCATCGAAAAGGGCTTCAAGGACGCCATGGAACAGGGACCAAAGGCAGGCTATCCTGTGGTGGATGTCAAAATCACATTGCTTGACGGCTCATACCACGAGGTGGACAGTTCTGAAATGGCGTTCCGCGTCTGCGCGGCAGCGGCATTCCGCGCCGCATTCCTGAAGGCAAAGCCCATTCTGCTGGAACCAATCATGAAACTCAACATCACCACGCCAGTGGAATATGCAGGCAGCATCACGGGCAACCTCTGTGCACGTCGCGGACGCATCCTGGGCACGGACTCCCTCAACTCGAAGGCGCAACTTATCAAGGCAAGTTCACCACTTGCCAACATGTTCGGCTACACCAGCGAACTGCGCAATATGACACAGGGACGCGCAGGCTTCAATATGCAGTTCGACTTCTACGAACCAGTCCCTAACTCACTGGCAGACGAAATCATCGATAAACGCCGCAAAGCCAGGCAAAACAAAGCATAGTTCACAATATGACGCGCCACATAATTCTACGTGCGTGTTTCCGCTAGGGCAACCTGAATGGGCGCCGCCTCGGCGCCCACATAAAAACCGCGCCTATCTCTATTTTACGCCGTATCTAAACAAGAAGGTCTGGTTAAGCAAATCTGGCTTTACCTGTATGCGGCTGTTTTTGCCATAATCCACATTCCTGTACAGTTCGGTGACATTGCCGCTCTTGGGGAAACTTATCTCGCGCGTGGCATTGCCAGAGGTATGCAGCATGGCGTATTTTGAATTGGCGATGAATACATCACCCGAGCGTGAATAGACGTGCACACCAGCATAGTCGCAAAGCCCTGTCAGCAGCGAGGCCGTAGGTGGCAGAATGCACCATAC
>JAFSTJ010000159.1 GCA_017450525.1 Victivallales bacterium
ATCCACGCCGTCAGGTTCTCCGCCCACCATACACTTCGGTCAACTGGGTCAATGCCCAGCAGAATTGCCTCCACAATATAGATGAGCAGCAGGCATAACGGAATGTTGATGGAAGATTTGTCAGCCATGGTCTATTTCACCTCATTGCGTTCCTTGTCCCAGGCCTCGCAGCAATCCTTCAGCACCTGGGCATCTTCTGCTGAAAGGTACTTTCCATATTGTTCATAGATGTCCATATAATCGGGGAGATTGTCAAAGGTGAGGACATGCCCGTCTGCAAACAGGGCGGATGTCCGCAAAATGCGCCTGCCGAAGAACAGTCCCTTCTTTTTCCAATGGCTTCCGATATCCTCAATAATGATGGGCTGATTGGCGGCATTTTCCTTAGGCTCTTTACAGTAGGGAACATATTTGTATTCCTTTTTCGTACCTGGACAGCGGATTTTTTTATTTTCCCAATGCCAATGGCTTGCTAGTGTATTCCAGTTGGGAGGATAATAGCCATTGTTTTCATCGGCATAGATTCTCATGTTAATGCCAGTCATTTTCAGATAACTGACACAGGCAGTGTATTTTCCCTTCTCCTTGCCCCATGCGGTATTGGCATTGTCTGCCGCACAGGGAATTGTCAGCAGGCATAACAGTGCAAACAGGAATAACAGCACCGCCCACCAACGCCTAAAGTCCCAGAAACACTTTTTCTTCACGCCGTTTGCCTCCAGGCAGGCCATCCATTCCTCGCCGCAGTCAGGAAAGTCCTTCCTGTCCAGAATTGTCACAATAGTCCGCTTGTGCAACAAGGCAATATAGTCCTTCATGCAGAAAAAATGGGTATAGATGCGGTAATCAACCTTGCTGTGGTTTTCCCCGCAGGACGTCTCAATAAAGTTGTCAGCCAGATGTATGATTGTGGGCTGCTCGAATGCCCCCTGGCGTCGGAATAATTCGCGGTACATCCTCCAGGTCCTGGGCCAGTTGCTCAGCAACCCTATTATGAAAAGCGCAGCAACAGTGAATACAAAGAAACGGCCCTCTGGAAGATTCAAGCCTGTCAAAATGTTAATGAGAATATAAATCAGGCACGCGACATACCCAGGGGCTGCAAAGGCAAAATATACCTTGCGCCATTTGCGCTTGCCCTCTATTTCGTTCAAATGGTGCTCTATTGTCAAGTCCATTTTCTAACCTGCTTTTGCCCAGATGCTAAGATGCCTTAATATATTTGAAAAGCTCACATTACAATTAGGGAAACAAGAAATTGATTTGACAATTGATTTTGCAGACGGAATGGCTTATTGGATGAAATTATTCTGGTAAGCCGCCTCTTTATACGTAGTCACCAGCGATTTTTATACTGGCTTTTCAGAGCGAAAATCAGGTCGTTGGGAGGGGCAGAGACGTTCATGACGGGGAATCTTCATAGAGAAGCGCTGGAAGTGCGCGAAGCCGGACTGCATCTGCAACAGGACGGGCAAGAAGCACACCGCGTACGCCGTGACCAGCAAGGTCAAGGGGAGGACCAGGAGCGTCTACGTCCCAGTCGGCATGGCTGACAAGGTGAAGGGATGGATAAGGGAATGCAGAAGGATACAGAAGACCCTAAGGGAGACAAGCCCGCTTGCGGAGCAGCTCATAAGGCTCCAGGTTCCCGTCGCAAGGGCAGGAGCCCGAAGGAGGCAGAGCCTGGAATCAACGACTGCGACCTCTTCAGAGTCATAGACTACTATTTCCACGATCTTGTCGCATGGCTGCGCGGCCTGTAGGCAGCATGACATCGATAAGCGCGAGAGACCGTTCGTGGCCAATGTCATGCGGCTCGCGGGTTGCGACACGGGATGCCTGCCGTACTCGTACACAATGAGATACAATCTGGAGAAATGCAGGAGGGAGAACCTGGCCTCCAGCCCGCCGCGCATGTTTGGACAGCTTCCGCGCGAAAGGCGGGTGTATGGGCTGCGCTCCAAGGTCGCGCTCGTGAATGGCTGCCCGAGCTTCCTGGTCGCAATCGACGGCGTCCACTGGCACATGTCGAGTTCCCCGCTGGAAAGGTCCACCCACAGGACGCACCAGGACGGCAGGACGGAATACATGTACATGGTGCTCCAGGCCACCATAGTCACGCCTGAGGGGATGCGCTTCCAGCTGCTGACGGAGTTCATAGAGAACCCCGACAAGGAATACGACAAGCAGGACTGCGAGTTCAACGCGGCGAAGCGCCTGCTGGAGAACCTGAAGAAGAAGTTCCCCAGTCTGCGCATGACCATCCTTATGGACGGCCTGTACCTGTGCGAGGCAATCATCAAAATCTGCCAGGAGAACAAATGGGGCTTCTCCATCATTGTGACATAAAAAAATGTCGCCAACAAACTCGAAAGGGGGACTTCAACAACCCAGAGCAAGCGGCGACCCAATATCTTACTGTGAACTTCCAGAATTTTTGACACTAAAAGCCACAAGGTTCATCCACGGATGAAGCAGAGTATCTCCTCGTATGTGTGGTCGCTCTTCTTGACTGCTTCCATCAGTTCCCTGCGGCGGATTTCCTCGCGCCTCTCCATCAGCGCCTCCAGTGTCTTCACCGCCTTTTCGTACCTTGCCTTCGCCCTGACCACCTTCTCCTGCGCCGCCGTGATTCTGCTGTCCAGCGTGGCGGAACGCCTTGCCTTTTTCGCCTTTGCCATTTTGCCATTCTCCCTGATTACAGTTTCCTAAGCGTCTCGCTGAGTTCGCCTGCCTGTGTCTTGATGAACTCCTCGTCGAGTCCGAAGGCGCGCAGTATCTCCTTCTGGGTGGCGGTCACCGCATGGTCAAGCCTGTAGATGCCGTCGCCTCCCTTGATCATCTCTATCTTCTCCAGCTCCCGCAAGACGGCGGGGACGGTCATGTAGTTGGCCTTCCGCTCGTTCTTCAGGACAGCTGACTTCAGGCTGGTGTAGATTTTGTTGCGGATTATGAGCGCCACGAACTCGATGAAGAGCTTTGCAGAGGTGGACTCGTCGGTATAGACGCGCATCGTGCGGTCGCCAAGATAGGACTTGTCGCCCCTGAAGAGCTTCTCCGAGTCGTCGCGGCTCTTGTACAGCGTGAGCGCCTCCCTCGCCG
>JAFSTJ010000160.1 GCA_017450525.1 Victivallales bacterium
GAAATTAAGGGGTTGCACGGGATTGTTGGCCAACAAATTCCGCGCAACCCTTTTTTAGTATTGTGCGATATTTGTTGATGACAACAATGAAATTGACACAGAGGCCGCAAAGCGGCCAGCGCACGTAAGTGCGCTACCATGCATCACCCCGCCCGTTAGGGCGCGCAATATTGGGAAAACAGCCCTCCAGAGTCTCGCGCCCGTCAGGGCGCAACATATTCACTCTCGTGGCATAACTTCATGGAGGACAGGGCATTTCAAAATAACTCTGGCTCGTTCTCAATCAAGTCTTCTGCCAGCCATTTGGGGCTCATGCAGTCAAGGCCAAACCGTCCCTCTTCCACATCCTTTGCCAGGCGGCTTTGGTAGTATATGTCCAGAGCTTTTCGGATGTCAATGCCCTTGAGCTTTGCCAGCCAGTTAACGATATCCTCTTCCAGCAATTGATGATGCACTATCAGAAAATCATGTTTATTCATGGCTGCATCTCCAATGTAACGGCACTCATGAATGCCAACTTAGAGTCCAATGCGTTCTGTGAGATGATTGCAATTTGGTCATTGGGACGTGCAAAAACAAGGGCTTTAAGAGCTTGCTCACTGGACCAAATGCCACGAAAATAAAAGTTTACGCTTTGAAAAACATCATCGTCCGCGACTGGTCCCCGGATGATGTCGTATCCTTGATATGTCGTACTGCCACGCCGACATTCACATACGAAATCCAGCCAGTCTTTACCAACTTTGTCGAAATGCAAAAGACGGAGATTTGACCAGTCTTCGTCTAATTCATACATGTTAAGAAACGGCGTTTGCTGCTTGCGCCAAGCCTTCCGCCTGGCCCATCTTTTTGCCTGCTCGCAGTAGGTTGTCAAATAAAAACCACGTCCAAAGTCCAGCTCTGTCTTGGAATGAAGAAGGTCAGGTTGACTGACAATACAGGTGCTACCATGATAAACAATCATTGTGCTTTAGCCTCCCGTTCCCTTACAATCTCCGTGATGTCATCAACCAGATACTCTTGCCCCAGTGTATGAAGAACATCATAGAATGAAATGATGTACCCATCCAATATATCAAGCTCTTTGAGACGTGAATACACTTGCGGAACAGGCATGTTCCAGGCTTCTGATAGTTGGTACAATAAAAAAACCACAAATGATAGTACGTTCTCGCTCATGCATATTCCTCCATTTTTGCAATAATATATACCAAAATTCCTCAAAGCCAACAGCTCTCATCGATTATTGGAGGGAAACAGCTCTCATCGATTATTGGAGGAAATTTGTAATTCGCTGAGGTAATCCTTGTTTTTTTCATGTTTAGGACTTGATTTTGTTTTTTTCCCTTGTATAATATAAGAAAAGGGAAATTGTACGTACAATTATATTTTTTATGCGAGAAATTGCTTGAAAGATTGTACGAATAGTTTCTTGAAAACGGGAGAAAAGACAAATGGCATTTACGATGAAAGACATCGCGAAGATAGCTGGGGTATCTCAGCAGGCTGTCGCGGCGGCATTGAACAATACGGGGACAAGCAAGGTATCCGAGAAGACGCGCGAGCGTGTGCGCGCCATCGCGGAAAAGCTGCACTATGTGCCAAACCAGCATGCGAAATGCCTTCGCGGAAGTTCCAGCAACACGATAGGCCTCTATGGCAATCCATACGCCTCGGTTCTGGAGCAGAGCCTGTTCCATGAAATCAGCGTTGAGTTGTCGCACCACGGTTATAACTTGAGCATAAGCTATGGATTTGGGGAGAACACGGCCAATCAGTCGATTCGCAACCTTCTCGCATACGGAGTTGATGGAATAATCATCACGAGGACAGAGAATCCAATGAAGAATGAAAACTTCGACAATGTGCCATACGTGTTCACTCCGTCTGCTGGCGTGGAGGGGTATGACGTTGTCGTGGACCATGCGGCGGGAACGAAGGAGGCGATGAAGACCTTGATTTCGGCTGGTAAGAAAAGCGCCGTTTTTCTTACACAAACCACACTTGATGGCTTCTATCAGGAGGCAAACCGACAAAAATACAAGGGCATTGCCGAGGCTCTCAAGGAGATTGGGACGACTCCCGCAATACTGACTCTTGAAGACTATGACGGCGAAGGCGACATCATCGTGGAGCGCCTTCGGCAGCTCATGCCCGACGTCCTGTTCTGCTGCAATGACTATATTGCAGGAAGAATGGTTTCGATGCTGCTTGAGGTCGGGATCCGCGTGCCAGATGACATGATGGTTGTTGGCTACGACGGCCTAAGCACGTGCGACACATACAGCGTTCCCCTCTCCACGGTTGTCCAGCCTCTTCGGAAGCGCGCCGAAACTGTCGTCGAACTTCTTCTTGGGCGCATCAAAGAAGGCAGACGCCCGCAGGAGCCAGCAGGCATACGGCTGCCCTCCTACTTCTATCCTTCGGCAAGCTGCGGATTTGCAAACAGGCTGGCACACAAGTTGCCTCTGTACAACGCGGCTCCAATGCTGGAGGTCAACTGGGATGACCGCCTGTAAGAGCCGCCGCCGGAACAAACAACGAGTTCACTTCGGAAGTCTTTTGCAATATTTTTTCCAACATCATCAAAAAGAAAGGAGCTAAAAACATGAAGAAGACGTTCACACTGATTGAGCTGCTCGTCGTCATTGCAATCATAGCGATTCTGGCGGCCATGCTGCTGCCGGCCCTGAGCAAGGCCCGCGAGAAGGCAAGGGCCATCTCCTGCATCAGCAACTTCAAGCAGATTGGCCTCGGGTTCGCCATGTACTCCCAGGAGTACGAGGACTGGAACTGCTACCAGTACCTAAGGCCAAACGGCAGCAGCGTGCCGCCCTGCTTC
>JAFSTJ010000161.1 GCA_017450525.1 Victivallales bacterium
ATTCATCCATAATGATTGTGGGCGCGAAGCATGGCAATGCCGTGGCGGACGCCAGAAGCGTGGACTTGATTCTGGAAGGACTGGGCGTGGATGCAAGGCGCATAAAGACACAGTTGATATCCGTGTATAGCAGCGCCAATGCATTTCAGGTTACCTACAGGCATTTCCATAAAATGGACAAGGCTGCTTTTGAAGGCATACTGATAATCAGTTTGTCGGACTACATTTCCCAGGGCATGGAGGCCGCTTTTGGAGACAAGGAACACATGCCCGACATACTTGGCATAGACAATTTGGAGGCATATTGCGGAACTAGTGGAAAGGAGCCGTATTTCACCTCAATAGATAGGCGTCACGGCAAAATCTGGTGCAAGGCATTGGATTTGCTGGTAAAGGAGTTGAAGAATGGCGGCGAATGCACGGAGATCCTGCGGATACCGTCCAGGCTGGTAGTGCGTAGAAGTGTGAAAAATAAAACAATAGTCAATGGCAAAGCAAAGGAGACAGATTTATGAGAACGCATATCATCACCATTTGACGCTTTTTGCAGTGGCTTTGTCATACGCCACTCCCAAGACACCATTTACTTTCACAGACTTTAAGGGCGGAAGTGTGGTGGAAGGCGGCAGGTATGCCACGACAGCCGAGGTGTCGGTCAATGGGAATGAACTGGTGTTCAATGTTAAGTGCCAGCAGCCCAAGGACACCTTGAATGCCAAGGCCACGCTGCATGACAGGGACGTTTTCAAGGACGACTGCGTGGAGATTTACATCGACAACGAAGGCAAGGGCAAGGACTTCATGCAGTACATCATCAATCCACTTGGGGCCTTGCAGGACTTGCGCTATCGCGGCAAGAAATGGGATTCCGCAGGCGTTGCTTCTGCCAGCATTGCCGATGACAGTTGGACTGTTACGCTGCGGGTGCCATTGCATGAGATTGCCGCGCAGACGGAGATTGAGGACGGCGCGGCCTGCATAAAAATCAACATCTGCCGCAGTGTGCGCAAGCGTGGCTACCATGAATCACTTCTGGAAGGTGGTGTTTTCAGCCAGATGAAGCAGTTTGTCAAAATCAAGTTGGCAGGTGTTACGCAGGAGAAATTGAAAGGCGAATTTCTGGCGATGCTGAAGTCCAAGGGCGTGCCCACAGCGGAATTGGACAAATTGGAAGGCGAGGCCTTCTACAAGAAGGGGCGTGAACTGGAGGCGCAGGCTCTGAAGAACAAGTTCAAGGTGCTACCTGAAGGAATTGCATACTACTTCGCCTCAAAGACGAATGTCATCCCCAATCCCAGATTCGAGTATGTGAATCTCAAGGAGGAGCCTGCCAACTGGATCAGGCAAGGGAATGGAACTACCACCTGCGGGCAGGATGGCGTGACGCTCAAGTCATCAGGGCATCTGGAACTCTGGCAGGAGACACAGCCAATTCTGGACAATACAAGGGAATATGCCCTGCGTGCCAAGGTACGTTCCGTTTCAGGCAAAAACTTCTTCAAGGTAAAGTTGACAGGTATTGACAGGAGCATCAAGCATCTGGGAATGGAGAAGGTGGTGGATGAAAAGGAGAGTCCCGCCTTTGAGAACAATGGCAAGTGGACTGATGTGGAATTTGTGTTCAGCCTGCCTAAGGCGGCATTCCGAGGCGAGGTGGGCATTGCCGTTGACAATGGTGAATTGCAGGTCAAGGAAATCGAACTGGATTTCCTGGGCAAGGAATATGCGGAAATCATAGTGAGCCAGTTGGGATACCACAGCAAAGGCTACAAGGACGCCATATTCTGGAGCCGCAAGGGCGGCCTGGCACCTGACTTCGAACTGGTGCAGAATGGTAAGACCGCTTACAAGGGCAAGGCAAAACTATTTCCAGGCAGGCCATACGACCGCGAGACATACGTGGCGGACTTCAGCGACTTCCGTGGCGAGGGCAAGTATCGCCTCAAGACCAATGGAGTGACGTCCAATGAGTTCACAATCGGAGCCAAGGCATATCTTGACGGAATGCGTTTTCTGCTCAATGGCTTCTACCTGCAAAGGCAGGGCATCGCTCAGCCTGGCTGGAAGAGCAAGCCAGACTACATGGACGACGCAATCATTGTTGATAGCAAAGCACGTGGCAACAACCAACTGCTCTACACCAAGGATGGCAAATTGAATCCTGAACTCATTCTTGGACGCCGTGATTTGACTGGCGGCTGGCGCGATGCTGGAGACCCATCCAAGCAGGGGTCGGACGGTGAAAGTTTCTACAATCTGGCGCGTGTGCTGCTGTACCTTAACCCCGATTGGAGGCAGAGCAAGACCAAGATGACGGATTTGGCGGATGAACTTTGGTGGGGATGCGGGCGCTGGGTGGAGAAATGCCATCTTGGAGACGGCACTTTCGTGGGCGACACCGTGAATGACACACGCAATGGCCCCTGGGTATGCCGTGCGCCTGAAAATTGCACAGATGGCATCGTTGGTACAAAGGATGACCGTATTGCCTTTGCCGAAAGGGGAGCGGACGGCAAATACAAGGGCAAACTAGGCAACCAGTGGCTGCATTTGCATACGATTGGGCTGACTGGCTTGGCGATGAAGAAGCATGACCCCGCAATCGCGGATAAATGCGCTGACACAATGGACAAGTATTACCGCAATCTCCTGAAACTATATGACAAATGGGAACTGGACAAGAAGAAGATTTGGGAGCGCAATGAGATAGGGCGCTGCGCTGGCAAAATCGCATACTGTGCAATTTATCTGCATCAACTAACTGGAAAAGATGAATACAAGCAGATGGCGGACAAGATGCTGGACAAGATCGCATACACGATGCTCAACCAGGACTACGCCAAGTTTGACATGTCAGCGACATACCAGAAGACGTTGCATTACTCCAATGTGCTGATGGAATATGCGGAATTCTATCCGCAAGACGTGCTGACGGAGAAGAAAGTGAAGCCCGCAATAAAGGTTTATATAGAGAAACTGGTGCTTCCTGGTTACGATGAGAACGAGCTGTTCCCCATGTTCAGCCATCGCAGGTTGCTGTCAAAGTACGGCAAGAAAAGCGGCAGCAAGGGATATACATTCCTGAACACGTTGTGCGCCTCCACAATGCTACGTGCAGGTTTGATTCTTGGAGACAGGGACTACACCATACTTGCGGACAAGACGGCGCAGTTCTGGCTGGGGCGCAATCCCCAGAACATCAGCGAGGTTTCTGGTCTGGGATGGCGCAATGTGGCGCTTATGACAGGGCTTTCTGGCTGCGAAGGGCATGTGGACGCAGTTCTGCCTGGCATTATGGCAAATGACTTTAGGTATCTTGGCTATATGCCACTTCTCGCAAAGCCCGCCGAGATCAATCCTGGCGGAACCATCGCAACTGCGTATGGTGCTGAGGCCTGGTGTGTTCCAACTGGCTTTGAGATTGGCCTCCTTGGCGAACTGGAAAGAATCTACTCCATGAGGAAATAACAATGCGTACCACGTTTCTGC
>JAFSTJ010000162.1 GCA_017450525.1 Victivallales bacterium
CGATGGAAATTGTTAGTAATATGAAAAACGAGATAACCATACATGATGTATAACCTTAGGAGCAAAACATCTCCCCAGTCAAATACCCCATACATTTCACTTCACTACCATGACATTTGAAGAATGCAAGAGAATCCAGGACACGTTGGGCATAGGTCCTAGGTCGTATTACGTCTATGCGCTTTGCACGGACAGCGGCCCCTTCTACATTGGCAAGGGGAAAGGGCTGCGCATCCTGAATCACCAGGATGCAGCGCAGTTGGCTGAAGAGAGTATCAACGCTGATGACATGCTTTCTCCCGAGGAAAGGCAGCAGAGAATCCGTGCCATGAGCGCAAAGCTCCAGACCATTATTGGCAACAAAGACAGGATTGAGCCTGTCATCATTAAATGGGGACTGACGGAGCATGAGGCGTTCATGTGCGAATCAAGTCTCATCAATCTGCTGAAGTTCTGCAAGGGGAAAAGCATCGCTGAACTGACGAACATTGTCAATGGACATGCAAGCCCGCTGGAACAGGATAATCCATCGGATGTGAAGAGCAAGGCTCGCCCGCTGCCTCTTTTCCTGGAGGAATGCGCCGTCTCGCATAAGGACATCAGCGAACTGAGGGGGAAAGTCGTTCTGGTGAAAATCAACTCCACCTATCCGAATTGCTTCAATGCCGATGGCTTGCCCGATGAGGACAAGATACGCGACAGCGTGAGCGGAACATGGAAAATCAACCGCAGGGGACAGGACGGTATCCAATATGTCTTTGCATTGTACCGAGGCCGTGTCGTGGGAATCTACCACATCTCACGCTTTTCCGCCCCGCTGGGGGAAGAGTTCCAAATACACCATTGCCTGCCTGGTTTTTCGTCCTTTCCCGAACAGGCCCGCCGCATGGACCTCATGGTAGCGCAATACGCGAGTGTCGAGCAGGCGCGGAAAGGCCTGTCGGCAGAGGATTTCCAGTTCTTCTTTGATACATTGACAAAGAAAGTCAATCTCAAAAGCCGCAAGGCCAAGACGCTTCAGGATGTACTGGACGCCTGGCGTCAACGCGCCTACTATGTCCTGGACAAGGATGTCCCACAGGATGTGATGGCATTCATGAACACATTGGTGACATTGAATGGCGACCAAACCTTCTTACAGTGCGAGGCATCGCTGCAATACAGATTCTAGCGGAAGGTGCATACAAAAGGAAAGAGAATATGAAGATGCCTGATCCGAATACAATCCATCCGATTGAGGGATATGACAGGGAAATCTATGTCAAGCCGACAATTAAGAATCCCAACATCATTGTTGGCGATTTCACATACATTGCCGATGTGGAGTTTGAGAGCCACGTCACTCATCATTACGAATGGCTTGGAGACAAACTGGTCATAGGCAAGTTCTGCCAGATAGCGGCTGGTGTTGAATTTGTGATGAATGGCGCGAATCATCAGATGAACGCGGCAACAACTTTTCCTTTCTACACGCTGGATGGCTGGGAGATGAAGCCGCCAGCCATTGAGGCGCTTCCTTTCAAGGGAGACACAATCATCGGGAATGACGTGTGGATTGGGCAGAATGCGGTGATTCTTCCTGGAGTGCACATTGGTGATGGCGCAATCATTGGTGCAAACAGCGTTGTCGGCAGCAATGTCGCTCCATATACCATTGTCGCTGGCAATCCTGCAAGAACAATCCGCAAGCGCTTTGATGATGAACTGATTGATTTGATGCTCAAATACAGATGGTGGGACAAGAGCATAGAGGAAATCAAGCGTCTCATACCACTTCTGACGGACAGCGACTTGCAGAAGGTCAAGGCTGAACTGAAAAGGATGCTAGGCACCTCTGCAATATAGATTCTAAAGATGACATCTGGCTGAATGATACAACGCAATACGGGATGGATTAGCTATGGACAACGAAGAGCATAATATTTGGAAGCGAATGTTTGATGCCGCAAAGGCGGTCCAGTTCGGGCGACGCATATCGGACTACGTGGAGGCCGGCGAGGTCGCGGCTGCGATTGAGTCTTCTTCTGGCAGAATCTATACAGGAGTTTGCGTTGATACTTCCTGCACGCTCGGCGTCTGCGCAGAAAGGAACGCCATCTTCAATATGCTGACCAATGGCGAGCATGTCATTCGCCGCGTCCTTGCTATTATGCCCGACGGGAAGAACGGCGCTCCCTGCGGTGCGTGCAGAGAGCTGATGGTCCAATTGATGCCCAAGGACTACGGAACAATAGAAATCATGCTTGATTTCAATGCCATGAAGACCGCCCGACTCTCGGAACTGACTCCAGAATGGTGGATAAAATAAACGACAAAACAGATGACATTGAATCAAAACAAAGCATTTGAGAGAAAATAATGCCAAACGACATCACCATACGCAATGCAGTCATTGAGGACACGCCATTCATAAAGGCGTGCATACATGAACTGGCCGAATACGAGCACGCGGAGGCGCAGGACCTGTCCACCGAGGAGATGCTCCGCGACAACATCTTCGGCAAGGGCTTCGCCAAGGTGCTGATAGCAGAATGCGACGGGGAGAAGGCGGGCTTTGCCCTGTGGTTCAACAACTTTTCCACATGGCTGGCGCGACCTGGCATATTTCTGGAGGATTTGTATGTGCGCCCCCAGTTCAGAAAGCACGGCATAGGCAAGGCACTCATCAAGCGTCTTGCGGAAATCGCGGTGGAGAATGGCTGGGGACGCGTGGAGTGGTGGTGCCTGAAATGGAACACATCCAGCCTGGAGTTCTACGAGGCCCTGGGCGCACGCCAGATGGAGGAGTGGACACCACTGCGCCTGGACGGCGAGGCGCTGGCGCATTTTGGAGAAAAGCCGCAGGATGTCCGCAGCCCTGCAACACCTGAACAATGTTCTCCCGCAGACAATGAATGATGCCATGAAAGTCAACATTACAGCAGGCGAGTGCCTCAACCGCATTTTGGAGGCCAGGCATACAGGGGAATGCTTCGTGCCATTCAACGAGGCGATGAACCAAGGGACATATTCCGCGCCTTTGTTCTCGGAGGCATTCGTCAAGGAACGGGCTGCCGTGCATGGTGTCAGCGAAGCGGAGTATCTGGAAAAACTTTTGGGATTCATGAATGTGCTGAAACACGCAGGGGAATATGATGAAATCGTGTTATGGTTTGGAGACGAGCCGTTCTGCGTGGCCAACAGGCACATTGTGCTGGAGGCATTGAGAGAACATGGATGCAGTCGGAGCATCCTGTTGAACATAGTCAATGAGGAAAACGGGGACATCATTCGGCAGGAGACTGTTGCCGCAGGATGCAAAACCTTACCGCAAGGGTAGGGGAGGCAAATGCAGAGACATCTTCATTTTTGAATTGAGGAGTTGGCATATATGGTAAATTATGGCTTGAAGGACAGAGTGGCTCTCATCACGGGAGCGAACAACCCGCAGGGAATCGGGGCGACGACGGCATTGGCCTTTGCCCGCGAGGGGGCGAAAGTGGTTTTGGTATATAAGAAAGTATCAAGGCCATTTGACAAGGACAAGACGGACCGAAACGGGCCAGACAGATATTACGCCGCAAACGCGGGAGATGCGGGCGCCGTGGAACGCAGGCTAAAGGAAATGAATGCCGATTACCTGATTTTGGAAAGCGACATATCCAATGAGGATGCGGTAAAGGAAATCTATTCGGCTGTTCTGGAACGATACGGGAAAATCGACATTTTGGTTAACAATGCTGCGGTGGATGACGAAAACGGTTTTGACACAATCGAGAAAATCACCCAAAAAGTTATAGACGACACATTTGCGGTCAATGTTCGCGGGAGCATTTTGATGACCAGGGAATTGATCAATCACCACGGCGACTATGGAAGAATCATCAATATTTCCACGGACGCATCGCAGGTTTTCGCTGGCCAGATCACATACGGGGCGAGCAAAGCGACATTGGAGGCTTTAACCCGCAGCATTGCCCTTGAGGTGGGGAAATATGGAATCACAGTTAACTGTGTCGCGCCTGGCCCGACTCAGACAGGATGGATTGACGCCGAACTTGAAAAGGCAGTCATACCGCTGATTCCAATGGGGAAACTAATCCAGCCAGAGGATATTGCCGAAACCATCCTGTTTTTGGCAAGCGAACAGGCAAGGATGCTTACGGGGCAAGTGATAAAAGTGTCTGGTGGACACGCACTCTGATGTGGGGACACTTTGCTATGAAATCTTGACGATGCTGAAAGGAAGAGCTTAATTGCCTCATTTATGTATTTCGTGCGGATAATGTGCAAAAAAACACATAATCTGCATGAAATGCGTGATTTTAAGGCAAGGTTATGTTCTCCATGACGGCAGGGAATAGGCGTACTAGTTCAAGTTCGGCCCCGCTGGGGCCGAAGTCTTTTGGTTGGCACGCATCCCCACGCGTCGCTGCGCTCCGCTTTGCGTAGCTCGGGGTTATTCAAATTGGGCCCCGCTTATCTGGGGGCCTTCTCTCTGGTAGGGCATGTATTTCTACTATTGCAGAAAAGTTATGGGATAACTGTGAGACATTGTGGCATTTTGCCTCGTCAAATGGAAAACAGGTTCAATTGTGCTACATTAAGTTCTGGCACATAAGGAACAAGACAGAATGATTTATACGCTCAGACATTTTGACACCCCGTTGATGCGCTTTTCTGCGGAGAAGGGCGCAGAGGTTTCCATTAGCCTTCTTTGGCTCAATGAAAGCTACAGGGAACTGCTGCCCTTGGATTTCCATCGGCAGGCGGATGCTGAGCAGTTGGAAACCTGGCTGCGTCATAGGACCATCCCCAGAAATCGGGCATACGTGGATGCCATACTTGCCTCGCAAGGGCTGAGCCTGAATCGTCCGATGGATGTGATCCGTCTTTTCAAAGGGCTCTCGTTGAATGACTGCTATTGGGTGACCGAGGATGGCTTCGAGGGGACATTTGACCGATTCAATCTCTTTGACAACAGATTCAGCCGCGTTCTCGGCGAGATTGCTTTCACGGGCTATGGCAGTGGAAACAGTTCCCGCGTCTCCTCCAGCCCTGAATTCACCACCAATGGAATGCTTCCCAAATGCTGGCGCAGGCAGAACGGAGTTATACGGCTCTACAAGGGAGGCACGGAAGGTGCGTCCAACACAGGCAACGAGCCTTTTGCCGAATACTATGCATTCCAGATTGCCGAGACGCTCGGCGTCAACGCCATATCTTATTCACTTACCAAGTGGAAAGGGCGGCTTTGCTCATACTGCGATTTGTTCACATCCAAGGAACTCTCGTTTATCCCTGTGGGGCGACTGGTCACGAAGGGCGGATTGCCCGCGGTGGGAAAATACTGCGAAACGCTGGGAGACGAATATGCGGCGGCACTTAACGAGATGCTTGTATTCGACGCGGTCATCTGCAATACGGACCGACATTTCGGCAATTTCGGCTTTTTGGTGGACAGCCATTCCAACAAGATAGTCGCCCCCGCACCACTTTTCGACCATGGAAACTCACTTTTCAGCCTCGCTCCCGTGGATGCTTTTGAGAACATCTCCGCCATGCGAAAATACCGCAGGACGCTTCTTCCACGCGTTTATGACGATTTCATTGGCGAGGCAAAGACAGTTATCACCCATGAGCAGTGGAATGCCCTGCGGAAACTGCTGGATTTCAAGTTTAGGCGCAGCCCACGTCACAATTGGAATGAGCAGCGTCTGGCGATGGTCGAGAGAATGGTGTCGGAACAGGCTAAGGAACTCCTTGGCTAGAAAACAATTGGCCATGCTGTCAAAGTCTATTTCTATGTCGTCGGCTAATATGAAGAATATGCGCATTTTCCACTAGGACTGGACGGCGAGACGCTTGAGAGTACGGGCAAGAATAATCCAATTCAATGACAACGGAGGCGAAAATGAAGGTACTTGCAATCAATGGAAGTCCCCGCAAGGGATGGAATACGGATACGCTGCTGAAGAAGGTGCTTGAGGGCGCGGCATCGGCTGGAGCGGAGACAGAGATGGTTCATCTCTATGACCTCACATTCAGCGGCTGTGTCAGTTGCCTTGGATGCAAGTTGCAGAAGGAGCCGCGTCCCAACCGCTGCATCCTGCGCGATGACTTGACTGCTGTGCTGGACAAGGCGCACGAGGCGGACGCCGTCATATTGGGCAGTCCCATCTACTTCAGTGAAATCACGGGCGAGGCGCGCTCCTTCCTGGAGCGCTTCCTGTTCCAGTATCTGAACTACGATGACTACAGCAAACCGCTAAGCCCTGCAAAACGCATCGGGCTGATCTTCACGATGAACTGCCCCGAATCGCTCTTTGAACAGATGGGCTACAATGCCCTGTTCCAGCGCTACGAAGGCTGGATGAGGCTTTATTTCGGGCACTGCGAGACGCTGATTTGCAGCGACACGCTGCAGGCGAAGGACTACAGCCGCTACCACCTTGGACGTTTCGACGCCGAGGCCAAGCGTCTTCGCCACGAGACGGTCTTCCCGCAGGACTGCCAGAAGGCCTTTGATTTAGGCATTCGGCTGGCCCAAAATGCTTAAAAGGGGAAAACGATGTTCAGACCAATGAGACGAATCAAGCAGCAGCTTCCCGACGAGGAGGCGCTGGAGGTGCTGAAAAGCGCTAAGCGCGGCGTGCTTTCGGTGACTGGCGACGACGGCTGGCCTTACGGCGTCTGGTTGAACCCGTACTACCGCGAGGCGGACGGACGCATCTACTTCCACGGCGCGAAGGAGGGGCACAAGGTTGATGCCCTGCGCAAGGACAGCCGCGCCTCCTTCACGGTCATCGACGAGGGCGTGAAGGACGAGGGCGGCTGGGCCTACACCTTCCGAAGCGTGGTGGTCTTCGGGCGCAACGAGTTCGTCGAGGACCACAGTTTCGCGCTGGAACTGTGCCGCGAGCTGGCGCGCCGCTTCAACCCCAGCGAGGAGGAGATCGAGAAGGAAATCCAAATGCATGGTGCGCGCGTCCAGATGATGGCGCTGATACCTGAACACATCACGGGCAAGAGAATCCACGAGGCGTGATACACGGAGGCAAAAAATGGTTCGGAATCCAGAGAAGACATTTGGCGCATTGATAGACAAGTGCTCCACCGCGCAGCTTTGCTATATGGACAAGGATGGCTTTCCAGTCACGCGTGCCATGCTGGCGCCCCGCGAGCGGCATGGTATTCGTGAGTTCTACTTCACGACAAATACCTCCAGCGAGAAGGTGAGCGCATTGCGGAGCAATCCGAAAGCCAGCATATATTTTGTTGACCGCCGTTTCTTTCGGGGCGTAAGCCTGGCGGGCACTGCAGAAATACTGGAGGATGCCGCAACAAAGGAGCGTATCTGGCGTGAAGGGGATGAGCAGTACTACAGCAAAGGCGTCACTGACCCTGACTACTGTGTCATCAAGATCACTGTCCAGAAAATACGCTTTTATTCCAACTTCAAATCAACGGACTTTTCCGTGTAGGTAAAGTGGCAGATTTGAGGTGATTAATAGATGATTGTACGTATGGACAGCGCATTTTCAGCAGGGAAATCATTCAATCAACAAATTGCAGGGCGCGACTGCCACATCTACGAGCAGGAGATGCCGCTTTGCATATTGGTGCAGCCACTTGGCGTACACGAGCAGGATACATTGGATGCCGAGGTGCAGAGCATCGCCGCCAAGGCATCCATACCCTTTGCGATGGTGGCTTTTGAGATTTCTGACTGGGAGCGGGACCTTATGCCATGGAGCGACCCTGCGGTATCCAAGCTCAGCGACGCTGAATGTCACGCGGATGAAACCCTGCGATATATCACTGATGAACTTCTGCCTTGGCTGAAAGGGCGCTTTGGCGATTTGCCCATTGTTCTCGGCGGATATTCGCTGGCTGGATTGTTCTCGCTATGGGCGGCAAGAGAATGCGATTGCTTTTACGGGATTGCCGCGGCCTCGCCATCGGTCTGGATAGAGGGCTGGCCAGATTATGTGGACACGCATCCAATGCGTGCAAGGCGGGTTTTTCTGAGCCTTGGTGAACGTGAAGAGAAAACCCGCAATCGCGCCATCGCCCGTGTTGGCGAGCGCATTCGTGACGAGCACGCTCTGCTTCAACGGCAATTGGGCGAGGCGAATTGCACCCTGGAGTGGAACCCAGGCGGGCATTTCGTGGATTGCGACAGTCGCCTTGCCCGTGCCTTCATCTGGAATCTTGCAAGAGACGAAAAACAAGATATTTAGTCCATTCTGTCCCTTCCGTTGCGTGAGCCATTTCCACGGTCATTCCATCTCAAAGAAATCTCCGAAGGTGAGCAAAAGCGGGTAATCCTTCACAGGAATGTTCTCAAACCTAATGAAGTTGTTGAGGCTCTCCTTCAGATTCAGCGGTGGCGCGGAAACGATTTCCCCGTCTTTTCTGCATTTTTTGGGGAGTTCATAAAGTTTGATGCTATCAGGAATCTCATAGACCGACCCGTCCAGTAAATCCACCAAATGTGGTTTGCCAGGAATGACACTGTCGATGCTGATGGTTCCCTCGTA
>JAFSTJ010000163.1 GCA_017450525.1 Victivallales bacterium
GCCTGTGGCTGCTGGTAGCCGCCCTGCGCCTGCCCCCAGCCGCCTGGTGCCTGCTGATAGCCGCCCTGCTGCGCATTTGGATCACGCTTATCAAGCAATTGAATATTCTCTACCACAACATTGAGCTTGCTTCTTGGCTGCCCAGTCGTCTTGTCAGTCCACGCATCCAGACGAAGACGTCCTTCCACCAAAATAAGGCTGCCCTTGCGGGTGTACTGCCTCAAAATGTCAGCCTTTTTGTCAAAAGCCGTGCAATCCACGAAACAGACCTCTTCCCTTTCCTCGCCAGTAGCCAGTCTCATGCGGCGGTTGATTGCAATTCCAAAACCGCCTACCATGCTGCCAGAAGGCAACGTTCTGATTTCCACGTCCCTGGTCATATTGCCAACCAGGATGACTTTGTTAAAACCTGCCATGATTTCACCTCCATTTGGAGTTGCACCCCAGTGCCTTTAAGGCACAAGAGTTGTTTTCTTTAACACATAATTAACGGCAATAAAATAACCCTCTTTTTATCCGTGTCACCTCCTTTTCTCATTTTTTTATATCGCATATTTTAAAGGTTCATTAAAATATGCATAAAATGTTATAGCTTTATTCTATATTTTTATACTATATCCATTTTAATGTCAGGTAATTTACTATCTTATTTTTGCTTTTCAAGATTTTTTTTGATTTTTTGATTTGCTCTTTTATCAATGCTGTTTATAGTAATGCGCAGAACAGGGCAGATATGAGAAAACGCAACGCCAGATAAACCAGCGGCAACTGCCCTGTCCAATGCAATATCAATGCCCCTTGGAATATCTGGTACAGGCAATGGGGAATGCCCAAATCCCCGAAGGAGACGAGATTATGGTTAAGAAGATGTTGACAATTGGTTTGCTTTGTGCACTTTGCTTCTGTGCGCCCGTGAGGTGCGATGATGCGTCCACTGTAGTGAAAGACGCGGAGGCATTGAAAGTGCAGATTGCCAAGATGCGTGGCCGCCTTCTCTACAAGAAGGGTCAGATCAGGAAACTGGAAAAGGAGGCCTGTGAAACAAATGTGCAATTAAAGGAAAAGACAGATGAGCTTGAAAAGGAGCGCAGGATTCAGTTTATAGCGGCAAACCCAAAGTTGGAAGGCCTCTATGCGGAACAAGATGCACTTGAGGCAGAAATCCAGAAAATGAATTCAGAAAAGAGCATACTTAAGAAGAAGTAGTTTTTAGAGAAGCAATCGGGGGACTCACCTGTATGTGGGATGCGCCGCTGGATGGTCGTTGCATCATGGCCAGCACATGTAGGAGAGCTCCTCTGATTTATGAATAATTGGTGAGGCATCATGAGAATAAAGAACATAAAAGCGACAAGACGCCCTGTCGATGAAGCGGCAAAGGTGTTTTTGGGACAGCCCGATGTTGCCGCCGATTTGTTCACCTTGTGCTTCTACAAATATACAAAGCAGCATGGTCGCATCCTGCCACAGCATCTTATCAGACTAGACCCCGCTCATTACAATGTGGTGTACAATGAGAAAGGTGTTTACAAGAGTGACAATAACCACAGGGATCTTCTGTTCAAATGCCAGCTACCTTCTAGTCCAGGCAACTTCATCTACATAGGCGTGGAATTGCAGACAAGATACGACAGGACAATGCTGGAACGTTGTGGAAGATACGACCTACAATTCTACATTGAACAGAAAAACGACATAGCGGGAAGGGGAAGCAAGGAACTTGTACCGATAATAAACATTGTCCTGAATCTAAGTTGCACGCCTTGGAGAGACGGCAATATTCTGATTCAAAATCCGATGAAATGGCCAAAGGAACTAATGGCATTATGCCCCAACTACTTCATCAACATATTTGACATAACAAGATTGGCTGAAAAATCCTCGCAGGTAGCTTGCTATGAGTTCAGGACAGTGCTAAATTGCTACCGTTACAGAAACAACAAGCTAAAATTGCGAAATATCCTCAGCAAAGGCATATACGATGGCATACTCAATGTTAATGCGGCCATTCTAATCAATCTATGCCTGAAACTGAAATTGAAGTTAAGGAAAGACAAGGAGAAAATAGATATGTGCAAAGCATGGGAGGAGTATACAAGAGATTGCGAGAAGAGGGGCGAGAAGAGAGGCGAGAAGAGAGGCGAGAAGAGGGGCATTAGGATTGGGGAGAAAAACGGCGAGAAGAGGGGTATTAGGATTGGGGAGAAAAGCGGCAAGGAGAAATTTTGTATAGAGGTTGTAATAGCAATGCTTTCAGAAAGACTACCTATTTCCTCTATTGTAAGAGTTACTGGCAAAAAACTTGCTGCCATACGCAAAATCGCGGAAGAAAACAATCTTGATTTTTGCCGATGAATCCCAAGTTCTCACTTATAACAATCACCTTGAATGCCCAGGAAAAACTGCCACGTTGCATATCCTCCATATTGGGGCAAACTCGGCTACCTGACGAATATTTGTTTATTGACGGCGGCTCGCAAGACGACACAATTAAAATAATAGAGGAAGCCATACCGCAATTCAAGGCAAAAGGTGTCAATGCCAGGCTGCTGAGGCAAGTCCACCAAGAGGGACATGCTGGCATTCCAGAAGCATGGAACCAGGGAATAACTCAAACCACTGGAGACATAATTGCACTGGTGAACAGCGATGACTTCTATATGCCGAAAACAATCGAGACCGTTGTCATGGCATTTTCCGAAAATGCAAATCTTGAGTTATTAAGTTCACCAATAAACATGGTCAGCGCAGAAGGTACTTATTTGTACAGCCTGTACCCACACTGCCTTTGCATGAGTGAAATAAAAATGCCAGTGCCCCACCCAGGCACATTCGCAAGCACCACACTTTACAAAAGAATAGGTCTCTATAATGAAAACTATACGATTTCCGCAGACTATGACTTTATCTGGCGCTGCAGAAACGCAAAGGCCAATACATTGTATCTTGAAAAGACACTGGTGAATATGGAGGCTGGCGGAATGGCCAATTCATCCAGGGAACAGGCAAGAAAAGAAACCCTGGCAATAGCATTGAAATACAGCAGAATCCCGCTTCTAGCCAGAATTGCGTACCTGCTACGCAAAATCACAGGTAGATAGTGTCTAAATGGCTGTTGCAAAACCTAAACTTCAAAGCCTGCCTTGCCCTAGCATCAACCTGAGTGAGCGCCGCTTCGGCGCTCACATTAGAAGTTTTGCAACAGCCCCTTATTTCAAACCACCCACAAATTCCTTGGCACGCCGCATGGGCCACCATTCCACATCGCCATAGTTGAAAAAACCGCAGTGCCCGCCGCCATCTGGCATCTCCAAAAACAACGCGTCATTTTGCCTTGCCTCCTCAACTGGGTAGCATTTTCCAGCCAGGAATGGGTCGTTCTTTGGATTGACAATCAAACTGGGAACCTGAAGCCTGTCAAGCCAGCGCCAGGCAGATGTGGTAGTCCAATAATCCTCTGCATTGCGGAAGCCCGCCAAAGGCGCCATGAACAAATCATCGTATTCCAGAATATTCGACACGCCTTCCAATCTGTCCATGTTTTTCACAGAGCCTGGAGTGGCCTTATCCGCATCAATGACTATCTTCTTCAGTTTCTTGATGAAATACTTGAAATACACGTTTCCCATGAAGGAATCAAAGCACCTTGAACTGGCGTTCACATCAATCGTGGCGCAGAACGAAACGGAGCCAAGCATTTCATTAGGCACGGATGACGCCTCCCTGGAAAGGTACATCAGATTCAAATCACCACCCATGCTGAAGCCCATCAAAACCACTTTCTTGTAATGCCCTGAAAGAATAGCGTGCTCAAGCACCCAGGCAAGATGATCAGTGGAATTGCTGGTGGTCATGGATGACGCGTCTTCCAATGGCGTCGGGCCTGTTCCACGGTAATTCCATGCCAACACATCCCAGCCAACGCCATTGAATGTCTTAACTGTGCTCAAAACATAGTGCCTGTTTGTATTGCCGCACAACCCATGGCTTACGATTACCAGTTTGTCCGAACCTGTCTTGGACCAATCAAGATAGAATTTCATCTTGTCTGGTGCTGTAAATATCTCCCTTTCGTAATTGACCTTCTCCAGTTTTCTGGCATAGCTGGGATATATCGTCTGCAAATGAGCATTCCAGAAAAAGACTGGTGTCTTATACGATGATTTCTCGACAATGGGCATGACTATTTCTTCACTTTCCTGAAGATAATCGTATTGTTTGGCTTGTTGCCTGTTTTCCAATTGAAATCCAGCAACGCGCCATATTCACCTGGCATAACCAAAAATGGCAACAGATGCTGATCAAATTCAAACTTTGCATAATCAGACTTGACTGCCGACTTGTATGTAAATGCTGCCTTGGCAAGATTCAAATCATAATTATCGCAGAACGGGGCCTTGAACAGTTCATATCCCTCCAATTTCGAATAATGAAGCTCGTATGCTATTCTGAATCTATTTGAGTTTGTTCCCCCCTCGTATGGGAGCTGGCGTTCATCTTCAGATGTGGAAAGCGCACCCTTAAACGGATTTGCCAGGCAAACTGACAGGAAACCACCGTTATCTACCAAAAAACTGTCCAGTCTTGCGCCGTATGAGACAAATCCAGGATATTCATTGAAGTTTGAATCCATTGGTCCATTTGGTACAGCCAAAGGTGAAAACGCAGTTATCTCCCCCAAAAAATATCGGCGGCGTTCCTCTGGCGTCATCTCGGCAAACATCTGTTTATAAATGGCATATTCTGAGCCATAGCAACGTTCAATGACCTTGACCGTGGCATTGCCAATGCCTGAAAAATCAAATATGACCTTTCTATCCCTTCTTGAAGAATACTTGCCATCCAGCTCGATACGCCTGATCTTGCCATCTGGATAAAGCGCAAGGCAATTCTCGTATGAGCAGCATCCCAGCTCAGAATACTGGTCCTTGTCATTAAGCCACACATCCAGCCCATCGACTTTCACATGAACCAGCGCCTTCGTAAACAACGTCGCTGAAACATGCTTGAAGACTATGTCCTCCACCGCCGGCGAATGCCTGCGGGTTGAGACAAACACTATCTCTGGTTTCAACTTCAGCATACGCAAGGCGGTGTAATACACAATCGCGGTATCAATGTCGTTACCATAGCCGGCATTAAGCGTGGCTTCTGCCTTGCTAAGACTAGACAATGGAACCTGGAACAGTTCAGGGCCAGCACGCCTGATATTCTTGGAAACGTATGTCTTCAATGCACGCACCTTCCGCATCGGCCCGTATGCCTCAAGTTGCTTCACAAGCCCAGTCAATTGCTCGCCCTTGGGCACATCCTTGCCGTTGATTACATTTTGCAATCTCTGCGCCAGGTTCGCCCAACTGCCTGAATAAACAGAGACAGTAGGCAATATGCAACGTAATGGAGGCAGATTCCTCTCACGTTTCAAGGGCATTTGATTTTCAGCAGTCCATTTATATGTGGTATATCCATTGTCCTTCTGGACGTTTTCCTTTATGTTCTCTGCCTTGTTATCTGAAAGAAAACCATTTTGAGCCTTGGCAACTGAAATATCAATGCCTTTAGGCACTTTGATAGTCAAAGACTTGAACCTGACAGGGTCAAAGCCAGCAAAGGATTCCAGCACGCTAAATGGCTCGTCACCCCCATATTCCGTCACTGTCTTGTATTCGATTATGCTGCCAACCTCCACAGATGGCAAGTTGGCAACCAACATCTTCATTTCCGGATAGCGCGGGGCGGTGGCAGTCCAGCCACTGTCCATTACCTTCAACTCCTTGAGATTCAGCTCCGCAACCTTGTCACCATTGGTGACCTTGGCATATTCAAGGCGTACATTCTTTATTGCAGGGCAGAACGGCAAACGCAAATCTGAATAATCCTTCAAGCCATTGTATGTACAAACTTGCAACTTTACTGTATCAATCTGGGTATATTTGTTCTTGTTCTTCAGTGCAATCTCCCGATTGCTGTCCAAGATGACTATGTCAGGTTCATTTCCACTAAAGAATTTGTTGGTATCATCCATGTTGAAGACAAGCACCTTGTCCAAATCATCTTCCTTCTTCTTGCTTTCAGACTTCAATTCAAGGTACTGCTCTGGGCTAAACTCCATTGTATTGATTGCGTTTCTGGAAACGCATGTCAGCAACTTGCCATCAAACTTCTCCGTGCGTATCCACTCGTAGTTCCTAGGTTTAGCATCCAAGTTAGTAGTCACCCCTGAAGACATATTCCCCCACTTCGGGTCCACGTTCATCTTCAGTATCTCATCACAAGCAGCAGTTGAACTACATACCAATGGGAAACGGCGCTTGTCAAGACTAATGTCATTTACCAGCCAGTTGTGAATGCCAAACGCCCCGATGAAAGAAGGTATCGCCATATAGGCATGCCTGCCTTTCACCAAAACAAAATTCTTCGCCTCAAAGACCAGCGTGACACCAAAGGGCTTGCTGACATCGCGTATATTCTCTGGCCTTACCTCAAGACTTAGCACTCGCCCGCCAGGAACTGTCCGCTTCAAC
>JAFSTJ010000164.1 GCA_017450525.1 Victivallales bacterium
CAGTCCACAGTCCACCATCCACTGTATTATGTCTTTCTCCCTCATTTTAGAATTGTTGTGCGGTTTGCTGGTGTCAGTGTGGATATTTCTGCTGACGCTGCTGCTTTCGCTTCCACTAGGCTTGTTGATTGCCCTGGGGCGCATGTCCAAGGTGTGGGTGTTTCGTCAGATTACCACCATTTATATTTCCGTTATGCGCGGCACGCCTTTGATGCTGCAGATAATGGTGGTTTATTTTGGGCCATATTTCCTTTTCGGTCTGCCATTGAGGCCAGCTTATCGTTTTATCGCCGTCATTCTTGCATTTGGCATCAATTACGCCGCCTATTTTGCAGAGATATATCGTGGCGGCATTGAGGCGATACCTAGAGGCCAGTATGAGGCTGCACATGTGCTTGGCTATGGAAAGGCGCAGACATTCTTCAAGATAATAATGCCGCAGGTTGTCAAGCACATACTGCCTGCAGTGACCAATGAGGTCATTACTTTGGTCAAGGACACATCGCTTTCCCATACGATAGCCGTGCTGGAGATGTTTACCATTGCCAGGCAGTTGTCCAGCGCGATGACTAGTATGACGCCGCTTGTGGTGGCGGGTATCTTCTACTATGTGTTCAATTTCGTTGTCGCCTTTATTATGGATAGATTCGAGAAGGCGCTTAGTTATTACAGGTAGGAGGCACTATGAGCATATTGTCCATACAGCATTTATCCAAGAGTTTTGGTGATTTGCTCGTGTTGAAGGACATATCACTGGAGGTCAACAAGGGCGAGATTGTCTCTGTCATAGGACCTTCTGGCTCTGGAAAATCAACCTTGCTGCGCTGTGCGACCTTGTTGGAGACAATGGACAGGGGGAGCCTGTCCTACGGCGAAAATGTCGTTTGTACCGCCGATGAGCAGGGCAAAAGCGTCTATGCATCCAAAGCTCAGTTGCTTGCAGTGCGCAAGTGCTTTGGTTTGGTTTTCCAGAATTTCAACCTATTCCCTCATTTTTCAGTGTTGAAGAACATCATCGACGCCCCTATTTCCGTCCAGCACCGTGACAAGAATGAGGTGCTGAAGGAGGCCAGGCATCTGCTGGCAAAATTGAATCTGGCGGACAAGGAAGATGCTTACCCTTGCCAGTTGTCTGGTGGACAGCAGCAGCGTGTCTCCATTGCCCGTGCGTTGATAAACAATCCTGGCATGCTGTTCTTTGATGAGCCAACTTCGGCACTAGATCCGGAACTGACAGGCGAGGTGCTCAGGGTTATCCTTGATTTGGCAGCCGCGAATATGACTATGCTTATTGTCACCCACGAAATAGAGTTTGCTAGAAATGTTTCAGATCGCGTGGTGTTTAAGGCAGGCGGCGTGATTGTAGAGCAGGGCAAGCCAGATGACGTCATTCTCCATCCAAAGGAAGAGCGTACCAGGAACTTCCTGGCAAACCTGGGCAAGTGAGGCTTGATGCAAGCACCTGACTACAACTGGCCAGATTTCTCTGATATCGTCAAATCGAAGGTGTTTCGCCGTATTTGCAAGGAGGCGACACATGCAATTGGCGAATATGCAATGCTGGAGGAAGGGGACAAGGTGCTGGTCGGTCTCAGCGGTGGCGAGGACAGCCTTGCCTTGATGCACGTAATGAATAATCTCCAGCGGCGTGCTCCGTTTCATTTCACTGTCTGCGCGGCCACTGTGGATATGGATTTCTCCAATTTTGATTCCGCTGCCTTGTCTGAATACGCCAATTTCTATGGCTGGGAATGGCATCACATTTGTTTTCCTGGACAACGTCTTATGCTGGAAAAGAATGCAGAGGACAGGCCCTGCGCATTCTGCTCGCGCATGAGGCGTGGGCAACTCCACGCCACTGCAGATGAACTTGGCTGCAACAAGATTGCATTGGGGCAGCATTTGGATGATTTGTGCGTCAGCCTATTGCTGGCCCTTTTCCGGGGCGGCGGCTTGAAGACCATGGGCGCAAATGTGGCCGCCGACAGTGGCAAAAAACGACTGATAAGACCATTCTGCACTATTCGTAAATGCCTTCTGCATCAACTTGCACTTGAGCTGAATTATCCAAAAATCCGCTCCTGTCCATACGAGGACAAACTTAAAAGTGACGGTGATCGTTCATATTTGGAAAAACTTGTGAATGCTCTGGAAGGGCACTTCAAGGATATTAGAGGCGCAATGCTGAAGGCAATGCAGGATGTGCGTCTGGCTCATCTCCTTGACAAAAGATATTTGAACTTTGATGATGACGACCCCGACCAGGGCAAACTGTAAAAGATATTAAGGGACTAAAGGAATACATTC
>JAFSTJ010000165.1 GCA_017450525.1 Victivallales bacterium
CCAGGCGCAGTTCTGTCATCTTTGCGGGCATTACTGGATACAGTAGGCCAGATACAATGCGTAGAGCTTCCAGAAGATTGCGGATTATGCGCGCCTGCTCATCCACCTTGCCTTCCTTTGCAAGCACCCATGGCTTCTGAGTATCCACATACAGATTTCCTGCACGGACTGCGCCCATCACGTCTGCAAGTGCCTTGTCCAGCTCCAGTTTGTCGATGTAGCCTGGATTGTCTGGTGTTCCGCCCAATGCCTTTGCCACGCCAATGGTCTTTTCCCTGAGGTCTGCGGATGCCTCGTCCTCAAGATTTTCCACTTCAGGCACAAAGCCGCCGTTGAATTTCTCCAGCAGGGCGAAGGCTCTGTTCACCAGATTGCCTAGTGTGTTTGCCAGGTCGGAATTGTATTTCAGGTTGAAGAGATAGCGTGTGAAGTTGGCGTCCTGCCCGATTGTCATGGCGGCGCTGAGGTAGTAGCGCAGCGCATCGCAGCCATGTGAGGCCAGGAATTCGCGTGGGTCTATCACGTTACCCAGCGACTTGCTCATCTTGGTGTCGTTGGTAAGCCACCAGCCGTGTACGAACACGGTCTTTGGCAGAGGAAGGCACATTGCCATGAGCATTGTGGGCCAATACACCGTATGGGGCTTGAGTATGTCCTTGCCAATCAGGTGGAAGTTCACTGGCCACCACTTGTTGAATTCCTCATCGTTCTTGAGATAGCCGATGGCGCTGATGTAGTTCACCAGTGCGTCAAACCATACGTATGTGACGAAGTTGTTGTCGAATGGCAGCGGTATGCCCCAGGAAAGCCGTTCCTTTGGCCTGCCGATGCATAGGTCGTTCAGTTTGTTGCGGTTGCCATTGCTATCCTTGCTGGTAAGGAAGCCCAGTGTTTCGTTGCGGAATTTAGTGGGTTGAATGAAGTCAGGATGCTCTTGTATGTATTGGATGAGCCTATCCTGGTATTGCCCCATTTTGAAATAGTAGCTTTCCTCATTCCGTTGTTCCAGTGCCCTGTTGCAGTTGGGGCAGAGGTGCTCGTTACCGCTTTCGCCGCATTTCACGTCTTTTTCCGTGATGTATGCCTCGCAACCCACGCAGTACCATCCGCTGTAGGCGGCCTTGTAAATCTCGCCCTTGTCGTACAGGTTCTGGAGTATTTGGGAGACCACTTGCTTATGGCGTTCCTGTGTGGTGCGTATGAAGTCGTCGTTTGTGATGTTCAGTTCCTTCCACAGATTTGAGAATGTGAGGATGAGCTTGTCGCAGTAGTCAATAGGTGCGGTATTGGTTTTTGCCGCGGCGTTCTGGACCTTCTGCCCATGCTCGTCCGTGCCAGTGAGAAAATGGGTTGGCACTCCCAGCAGGCGGTGGTATCTTGCCAGTGTGTCAGCCAGGATAGTGGTATATGCGTGCCCGATATGGGGGCGGTCGTTTACATAGTAGATAGGTGTAGTTATATAGAAATTATTTTCGTTCATTATATTTTCTCCTTCAATGTTAAATGTCCAATCCTATCCAGCAGATTATCACTTTTTCTGTGTAAATCTGTGTAAATCTGTGGATAAGAAAAGTGCGGCGTCATTCTATAATCTGCTTGCCGACTTCCCTGTTGCCGAATAGTGCAACAGCCAGAAGCATGAGGAATGCCAGCATCAGCACCGCATAGATGGCGCCATATATCACGTATGCGGCAGGGATGGAACTTTGCGCGGCCAGCGCGTCTGCCATCCAGAAAAGCTGCCAGTTGGGTATGATTGCATACAGTGCGCTCGCCATCAAGCTTCCGCCACCTGGAATGGGTGACGAATACTTCCCTCCTGCCGGTGTGACCGGCGGATTTACCGAGCGGCGGAACACGTATGACGTGAATTTGGCTTCCATCCCCTTTGCGCCGCTTGGGACTGTTGTGATTTCATCTTTTATGCGGGTTACCTCCCACTTGTGGGTTGCGCTGTCATAGCTTGCCATGAATACTGGCGCCGTGTCCAGGTCGTTCACATCGTCCTGCCAGCCCTGACCATTCTTCCATGTCGCCTCTGGTGTGGAGCCCATGTCCGGCAGCTTCGAGGGTTTTTCCCTGTCCGACCATACAATAAAAGCCTCGCCATTGTCAATGCGGCGTGGTCTGTTCCAGCGTTTCACGCCCATTTCCGTTGGTGCGAAGGTGTAGTCGGCAATCCAGAGCGGGGCTTTTCCGCGGGGCACCGTGTCATACCATGGTTCCTTTGCGTGCCTGCCGATGATGTAGTCCGACATAAGTCCCAGCAGGAACAGTACCGAGCAAATGAGCAGGTTGCTGATAAGGTTGAAGCGTGTGCTCAATGTGGTTGCCAGCCCAGCCATTGCCCATACGGAGTACAATATGAGCAGGAGTGCGGGCACCACGTGCCAGGCCAGGCCAGGCACCTCACCGTCGTAGGATTTGAATTGGCCAACTATAGCCACTACTGGCAGCAACACGCACAGTGACAGCACGGCGACCATCGGGAATGCGGAGCGTGTAGTGTAGTTGTGGATGCCTGCTGCCACCATGCTCAGCACGATTGCGCCAAAGTACATGTAGAACAGTGGCATGTCGAAGCGGTACTGGTCCGCCGCCACGCGCAGGCAGATCAGTGAGGCTACCGCTGTCAGGAACCAGAACACGCTGACCGCACCTATGATGCCCAGAATTTTTGCTATGATGAAAACAGGGCGCTGTATAGGCTTGGACAGGAGCAACAAGGCCGTGCCGTTGTTGATTTCCCTTGAGACCGCATAGCTTGAAATCAGCACAGCCACGCCCCATCCGAACAGCATGGTCGTGGCCATTGCGCTGTCAATCACCAGGCGTTCCTGGGCGCGGAACACGAACATGCTGAAGATCGGGAACAGGCCAATCAGGCAGAGTGCGCTGATGAGGACAAGCAGATAAATAGGCTCTCTCAAGCTTTCCCTAAAGGTATTTTTTGCAACTTGGTATAATGCTGTGAACATGTTTTACCTGCTTGTTTTATTTATCGTGAGTGTATCCTGTTTTTTGCGGCAGGATGTGTTATTTGTTTACGGCTTCCAGGTTGGCTTTGTACTGGTTGAAGCTGAGCGCCAGCTTGTCCGCCTTGAGCAGATCGCCCAATGTGACGGCGTTGCGGTTCCAGTCATCACTGTCCAGAATCATCACGCTGTATTTTGAGCGAGCCAGGTCGATGAACTTGTGCGGCACGAAGTCGTCGCCGCCCAATACCACGATTCGCTTTGGATTCACGTATTCAACGATGGTCATGAAATCGTCTGCATTCACTGGTGTTGCTGTATTGCCTGATGGGAGATAGAACAGCTGGTATGCGCCATCCACATCAGGGGAAAGCAGCAGCACTGGCTGCTTGCTGTAGTATTGGGCCAGGTCTGCCAGCAGGCGGCTATAGACATAGTTTCCAGAGAGAATCAAGGTGTTTGCGCGGACACGCCCGGCCCTCTTGAATGGATTGAATGTCAAAGCCTCAGCATTGAAGGATGCCATGATTGCGACTGCTGCCACGAGCACAAAAAGAAATTGTTTTTTCATTTACTAACTCCTGATCGAGTGTTTATATTTGTACGTACCAAAGACAATTTTTCCATAATATATACGTTTATCACCGCTTTCAATTTGCTTTGCTGGTTTTTTTTCAAGAAAATGAGTAATGGGACACTTCCAGTGGCTGACGTCCATCCGCGCCCCTCCACGTCAGCGCAAATAATATCAATCATTGCCCGATTGGCCAATTACATCCTTTGTGGTCCCTTTTATTTTACAGCAGCTATACATATTTCAAAAATATGATAAGTTATCGCATTTTTACGGTGGATGTTTTAAAATTATTAAAAAAACGACTTTATTTGCAATAGTGGCTATGTTGTCTGCTGTGGTGTTGGCAGAAAGCGGCGTAACATTTGAGCAGGGCGAGCATATACAGCTTAGGGACGGGTGCATTTCTGTCGGGCGCATTCCTCGCATCACATTCCAGGATGACTTTAGTGATGAGAACTGGCGCATTTGCAACAACAAGAATGCATCGCTGTCATTTGTTCATGGAGAGAGGAGCGGCAGACGCGGTCTTATAATCGCGAAAATTCCTGGAGCAGCCTCTGACACTGCATTTGAATTGCGTTCCAGGGTGCTGCCTGTCGCGTCAGGCGTTGATTTCCGTCTTGATGTGATGGTGACAGGCAATTGGGAAATACAATCGGTAGCTGGTGCCACCTTGAAAGAGAAAACTTATCAGAACAAGGATGACGATGCTCATGGTTTCTTTGGCAGTTTCTCCCTTCCACCAAAATACAAGGTGGATGCGGAGCCTTCCAGGTCGCCACTTGCCTGCCGCATGGCGCTAAGGTGGTTGGACAGGAATGGCGCCGAGCTGTCGGCACAGCCATTGCGTGTGCTTCGCCTTCCTGATGCGCTGGCAAGGCTTGTCGCTGAAGGCACTGTACCAGGCAAGGCTGCGTATGCGCAGATAATTCTGGGGGCGGAAACGCCAGACTTCTCGGATGACAATTTCCTGATGCTGCTCAATGCCATCTTAACTTTACACGAGGGCCGCTATTATCCAAATGCATATTTCGTGTCTCGTCCATTCCCGATGCCCAGGCCTGACAGCCGCATTGCATGGTCTGCCTCCACACCTGGCAAAAGCTCCGTGTCAATCCAGCTTTCCTCGTGTGAAAGTCCCGAGAAGGGGGATTGGACGCCATTCACGGGTCCAGGAATGGATGCCCGCAGTGCATACATCAAGAGCGGTGATGTTTTGACTGCATTTCCTGCTGGGCATGGCTGGATGCGGTACAAGGTGTATTTGCATTGTGATGGAAATAAATGCCCCGTGCTCAAATCAGTGAAAATCGACAAGTTGACGCATGAGGACTGGAGCGGGCAGGATGCAACGCCGCCAAGCATAAAGATGCTTAATCCTGCGCGAATGGAGGACGCTGCCTCCACTCTGAAGTTTGAATTGACCGATGATACTGGCATCGAATGGCGCACTGTGGAGATGCGAATCGATGGCGTTGATGTGAGTGCCTCCGTGCAAAAGGAGGGCAATATGATAGTTTACACGCCAAAGACGCCGTTCAAAAGCAGGGAGAACAGCTTTGACAGACTGGAGAGCTGGGCATTCCAGAACAGAAACTCGCTGTTGCAGAAGACAGCACTGACAGGCGGTGGACTTCGCTTTTCCAGGGATGGCGGCGAGGCCAATACGTTCTTTCTTTTAAGTTCACCTATGGTGTCCGTGCTTCCATTTGAACGCTATGTTTTTTCTTTCCAGGCACGCGGCAATATTGCGATTCCCGCCCAGGGGGCTGCGCAGGTTGCTATCTTATTCCTTGATGCAGCTGGCAACGTCATTGTTGAGGAAAGGGCAGGGCGCCTTCAAGTTTCAGAGAATTGGCATGACCTGGATTTCAGCGCGGTCGCACCACTCAAGGCCACAAACGCAGTCGTCCGTCTGATGCTGGAGGAGCCTGACATTTTTGGTGGGCGCTATCTTGAGATAAAAGATGTACGCTTTGAAGGCAAGCGAGAGCAGCTTGCCAGTAGCGGAGTCAATTTGCATGTCGTTTCAGTACAGGTGGCCGATTTGGCGGGCAATGCCTGCCGACGCAATTTCCCGATATTGTTTAGCTCGGTGCAGCCGTGTAGCTTGAAATTTGAAGATTCTGGCACAATTACCCGCGATGGCAAGCCATTCCTGCCTATTGGATTTGCCAATCTTTGGCTTAATGGAAGCGGTGAAAACCAGGAATTCCTGGATCTGCGCAGGGCTGGAATAAACAGCGCAATTCCGTTGAAGGGAATGTTCCAGGCCGATTTGAACGTTTTCATGGACAAGGCACAGGACAACCGCATCGCAGTGTTTGCCCATATTGAAGGAAAGAATGCAGCCGATATACTGACTGCTGTCGCCACTGCGCAAAACAAGGCCTCTGTCATTTGCTGGATTGCAGATGCGGCATTGCTTTCGCATTACACTGTTGATGAAATGGAGGAGCTGGCAGCAGCGATTCGCAGTATTGCACCTGGACAGCCACTTGCTGTGACGGCCTCATTGAAAGACAAGAACATTGGGCAATATCTAAAATATGCAGACTTGTTCATGCCAATAATAGAGAAGGGGGACGATGTCCCAAAGGCAATTGACGATTCCCTTAAAATGTGCAAGAACGTAATTCCAATATTTGCCCTTGAGGGCGAGACACCCCGCCTTTTCGACAAGGTGGCCGCCGCCTTGCTTTGCGGTGCCAGGGGAGTTGTCTTTGACTGCAAGAAGCCAGACGC